>JAGOHT010000036.1 GCA_017996055.1 Alphaproteobacteria bacterium | reverse complement strand
GTGCCGATATTTTCGCCGAGCCAGATGAAAAACGCGACGAGGCCGAAGCCCAGCAGCAACGGCATCCGTCGCCAGACGTGATGCGGCTTGTAATAAACCCAGCAGCGGCCATAGAGCGCGCCCACCAGCAGGAAGAGCAGATTGCGCGCATCGCTGACAAAATGGTGCGCGAAAAAGTTGACATAGATGCCGCCCGCCACGCCGCCGCTTTGCCATAGCTTGGGATAATTGCTGTAACGCATGTCAAAAATGCGAGTAATGCGCGCAATATAGCTGCCCACCGCCGCATACATGAAGCCGGAGAAGAGAGGCACATTGCCGATGCGGAGCAGGCTGGCCTCCGGATAAGTCCAAGAGCCCGCTTGGGTCTTGAACAGCTCCATCGCCGTGCCGACGATATGGAAGAGCAGGATGACTTTCGCCTCCCCCAGTGTTTCCATGCGCAGCGCGAGCAGCGCGCCCTGAATCGCGAACGCCGCGATGACGAGAAAGTCATAGCGCGCCAGTGGCCAATCCGGCGACCAGACATATTTGGTGGCGATGAGCAACATGAGCATCAGCCCGCCGAACAAACACGCCCACCCCTGCTTGAAACCGAAGAGCAGAAACTCCCAGCCCCAGCGCCGCCAGCGCCCTTCCGGCTCATAATTTTCGAGCGCCAGACGGATACGATAAAAACGGCTGTGCTGCTGGTTTTCGGGCTGGCTCATGGTGCTTCGCGGCTCTTGCTGATTTGCACTTGGTTGCTCCGGCATCATCGCGGAAACGGCAATGCGCCGCAAGCCATGCCATTGGCAAACAATCGCCGAATAACCACGCGAGAAGGCTTAGGGATGCGCGACAATAGGCGGGCAAACGCTTGGCGTTCTGCCCCGATCTGGGCGCAACGCATAGTGCGTCAAAGGCTCAAGTGCCGCATTCTGGCGATTGACGAGATAAAGATTGCCTTCGCCCAGCTTGAACAACAGACCGGAGACGATAGGCCGTTGCCAGTCTTCCCCATTTTTGGCGGCAAGCTTATCCATGTAACGGTCAATATTACGGACACTCAGCGCCACGTTCAGCGCCGCCGCATGATCATGGCGGCACGCTATAGGCAGCCGACCGAGACGGCGCGTGAACGGCCCCTTCTGTTGTCGCCATTCCGCAAGAATGGGGTCGCTATGGCCATAGGCCGCAGCTTTCATCGCGCCGCAATCCTCGTGACCTGCGACGACAAACTTCTTGATACCAAGATTAACCGCGTAGCTAATCGCTGCCCAAACCTGAATATCCTCTTGCGGTGTGCGCGGCACACTATTGCCGAGGTTACGGAAAGTGAATGCCTGACCGGCGCGAAGCCCGTAAACATCCTCCGGCGGCTTGCGCGAATCCGCGCAGCTGAAAATTGCCCACTCCAATCCGAGCTTGGGCGACTGACCTTCATCTATCCGCTTTTGATAACAGTGGACGATTTGCCTATGGCATGTTCCGCAATCATATTCTCTTGCACGAAACACATCGAACCCCGCCACAATCGGGTTCAGATGTTCACGACCCTCAACCATTTTATGCACCACTATATATACAACGCTCTAGAATGGCTGGGTTATAAGCGTTTGCTGCAGCGCAAACAATATAATGCAGTGGGCACATTGTCGCAGGCTCGTCGCTAAATTGACGCAGGTGGACGCAGCATTGTCACGCGACTGACCGTTGGGACAGCTTTGCCGTATGTCGATCTTTTAGCCATAAGGTCGTGCCGTTTTCACGATTGGCATTTACCTGCTGCATGGCATAATCGCGGAATCGGCCACACGCCGCAACCAGCGATGATGCAAATTTGACCATTCCGCCCATACCCCCACCCGCTCCACAAACTACGACTGCCGCGCCGCCGCGCCGTCGCAGCGCGCTGGGCAGCCTGTTTCTGCTTGTTTTTCTTGCTGCCTTGTTGGCAGGTGCCGCCGCCATCATCGCGCTGGTGGTGCCTGGACCGATGACAGAAAAGAAAATCGTTGTCATACCGGCGCAACTCGGCCTGCGCGGCATCGGCGCGGCGCTGATGGAACAGGGGCTGGTATATCACCCACTGCAATTCACACTTCCCGCCAAGCTGCTTGAAGCGGATAATCTCAAGCCCGGAGAGTATGAGTTCCGTCCGCAAATGTCGGTGCTCGACATCATCGCGCAGCTGCGTGCGGGCAAGACCATCGTGCATAAAATCACGATACCGGAGGGGCTAACCAATGGCGATATCGCCCGCCTGCTGGAGGCGGAACCATTGCTAACCGAACCTGTCGGCACACTGCCCCCGGAAGGCGCGCTGTATCCCGCTACTTACAATTTCAGTTATGGCGATAGACGTCCGCAGTTCATCGCGCAAATGAGCAAGCTGGCGCAAAGCACGCTACAAGAGCTGTGGGGTAAACGCGCGGCTGATTTGCCACTGCAAACGCCGCAACAGGCGGCAGTGCTCGCCTCAATCGTGGAAAAAGAAACCGGAGTGGCAGACGAACGTGCGCGCGTTGCCGGGGTGTTTTATAACCGGCTACGGCTTGGTATGCGGCTGCAATCTGACCCGACGGTGATTTATGCGCTCACGCTGGGCAAAACGCCGTTCAAGCGGAGCCTGACCAGCGCCGATCTGGCTTTTCCTTCGCCTTACAATACCTATGCCGTCACCGGTCTGCCGCCCGCGCCCATCGCCAACCCAGGCCGCGCCGCACTGCAAGCCGTGTTGCAACCAGAGAAGCATGATTTTCTCTACTTCGTAGCGGACGGTAGTGGCGGTCATGCTTTTGCGAAGACACTCGAGGAGCATAACCGCTATGTCGCGCAGTGGCGCAAGTTGAAGCGCTAAAGTCTATTTATCCGTCAGCAGTTTGCGGATGTTGTCGCCAACGAAGATTTGCGGATTTGAGGCGGGCGTGATGCCTTCCTTTTTCTCGCGCGCAGTGACCAACTTCTTGGCCTCATCAAAGGCCGTGATGAAATTCTTGCTCTTGGGCAGTGCCTGCTTGAAATAGGCATCGGCGAAATATGTGAGGTCAGCCTCATCGGAGCAGCCGAACGAGGTGTGGTCTTTATCCGCCGCCGTGATGACCAGCGTGTTCGGGTCTTTCAATGGGTCCAGCATCGTGCCGCTATAGCAGGCGGAGACAATCACGATGCGGTTCCTGATGCCGCTCTCTTTCAGCATCGTCGCCAGCAAGGTGGGCTTGATATCGTGTAAATCGAAATTATAGCCCATTTCGACGCTGAGCCCACTCTCTTTGCCGCCATGGCTGGTAAGATAGAGCAGCGCGATGTCATCCTTACGCATCTTTATGCCAACCGCCTTCAGCGCCGTGCGGAGGTTGACCGAGGTCGCCAGCGGTACTTCCTTGGCTGTCTTCTCATTGTTAATCATGACCAGCATATGGCCGCGCATCCCGAAGTACCGCCCCAGCGTATCCTCGACAAAGCGGGCCTCTTTCATGAAAACATCCTGGTAGCTGTAGCTGCCAAAGATGATGCCATAAATGTTGCGCTTATCTGTTGGCGGCTTGAGCTGCGCGATGGCTTGATCCAGCAGCACATGCTGGTTTTGCAGCACATCTTCAGCCACCAGCCGCTCGGTCTTTTCCGTGCGTTCATCACCGTAATTATGATACCAGAACTCACCCGCGAAATAGAAACTACTAACGAAGAACGCGCCGGTCAGCAGCGCCGCTGCGAAAAACGCGCGCAGACTGTTGCTGAGCAGCGTCACAGCACGAAAGGCCACCAGATAGAGCCAGCAATATTTGATGGTCTGGATATCGTTGCTGATATCCGCATTGCCTTGCGCCTGCGGCAGCCAGATATCGGCGGCCAGCATGACACACCAAGGGAGCAGGAAGCTGCTCATCGTGATGATGGCAAGCGCGAGAATATGCCGCGCAGGACGCATGAGCCAGGCGGCGAGCGTGGCCGCCAATATGATGAGAGCGCCACGCGTCAGCACCATCATTATACCGGAGCGCAGGTAAAATTCTCGCGGCGCTTCCGTGGTCAGATAGTCACTGCCACAAATGACTAAGCCATAGAGGCTGAGTATAAACCAGAAGCAGCCCCAGGAGGCATGAAACGCCTGCGGCGCTACGGGGCGAAAGAGCGCGAGGTGCCCCCCCGCCCATAGGTTACCGACTGTTGCTTTGAGAAGGTTCATGCGGCGCCCGCGGGTGGTGTGGGTTGCGCGATGGGCTGCTGGCGAGTTGCCTGCCAATAGTTTTGCGCTTGCTGATAAAAGGCCGCCGCCGCTTCCGGCGAGGCAAAACAGCGCTTGGGGATAATATAGGCCTGCATCGTGTCGATATAGATGAGCATCAAATCTTTGGTTTCAGCAAGACGCTGCACCCCGCGCCAATCCACACTCCCCTGCGTATAGCGGGTTTGCGTTGTAAAGCCGTCGTGCTGCAAAGTAAACTGCGTTGCTGCGAGGAATTGCCCATTTGGGCTAAATCGCCCACGCGCAAACATACGCGCAAAACCGCGCATCAGACTGAGGAAGATAAAGAAAAACAGCAGAAAATAAACCCCACCATCCCAGGCATCGCCAGGACTACCTAGTAATTTGAACAGAATATTTTTGAGTGATACGGCGAGCAGGCCGGCAATGACTGCCAGCGCGATACAAGCGGCGACGTGGGTGTAGGTACGACCACGATGGCTTTTCCCGACAGCGCGGGCGTAAGTAGTGTAATCCTGTTCTTTGAGCTGACTTGTCACTTGCATCGCATCCCCCTACTGCGAGGCGCAGAATGTGACTTCTGTTCTACAGCCATCGCCAGCAATTTCCTGACAGACCTTTAATGCTCTTTGGGTGACTTTGACCTTATCGGTCGCCCAGTCCGTTCCCCAAACACCGCCCGGTTTGCCGTTATTGCGCTTCAGCGCCAAGCTGCCGCAGGCATTATGGAACCAGAGCTGCACGGCACAATCATTGGCGGTTCCGACCGCTTGCGCACAGGATTCAAGCGCAGCTGCCTTAGCCTCCTCCTGGGAAGCTTTACCGAAGGCATAGCCATATTGTAGCGAAGTTGGCGACAACGCCAGGGCGGCATATTGCTCATCGGGTGGCTTTACCTGATGAGCCTTGTCCGGCGCGCCTCTATAGTCGTCCTGGCATCTGGCGCGGCAAACAGCATAACAGCTGGCGAAATTGCTGGCGTTGTTCACGCATTCAAGATTGCATTTTTCAAGGCAAGCAGCCTGCGCGGCCATCGGCAGCACAAGTAGTAGCGATAAAATAATGATGTATTTTGGATTCATCACTTCCTTCTACCCTTTGGGAAGATTAGCCTTGAATATAATCTCGTTGCACCAGAAATTCACTGTTGCGGCTAAGCGCTGGGCTCATAAGGACCAGACCAGACGTGCCTATATTCTTTTACCTTACATTTGAAGATGTGTTCCAATTTTTGGTCTTCCAAATAACACGCTTCGCGGCTTGGAAGACCTGGATCCCGGCCACTACAGCGACGTTGGTTTTGTTCGTGTGCACAACAGCTAACAATAAACTGATCGGAGAGGAGCCTTTCAACAAAGACCAATGCTTCGATTTCAGACATTCGCTTTAATCGTCTCCCAGTATAATTTTTCCAAAGGTGAGATTCCACTCCAGTGCAATGATGATGCGACAAAGGGCATCCAACGGCTACTTCAGCTCGGCTATAAATATTAGCCCAGAATTCTCCCACCGCAGGATTTGGACTTTGCCAGGCAGCAATCATCATACCCCAGTCTGAGTGCCGAATGGCTGCCTTGGTCAGATTACTAAGCCTCAACTTATAGAGAAAATATTTCTCCATATAATTATACGGCACAGACGGGTCAGCAAAACGGCTCATTGAAAGCGATTACTCTTCGGGAAGCCGGTTGGTGGCAATCGTCCGGTTTGTGCGCGTTCGCCAAGCCATTCACGCAAATTTGTCTCATTGCGTTCGCGTTCCCCACTTTTCCAACTCAAGCCTTCCTTGAGTGTGAAGCATTTGGCATCGCTGAGCGCGCCGCCGCTATATTTCTGTAACATCACGCCACGGCCACGCCCCATCTCCGGCAAATCTTTGAGCGGGAATATCAGCATTTTACGATTGGTGCCGATGACGGCGACATGATCGCCCACAACTGGCACACACACGATTGCGCGCCCTGTGTCGTCGAGATTGACCACCTGTTTGCCATTGCGGGTTTGCGCCAGCACCTCGGCGGCGGGCACGACAAAGCCACGCCCATCTTCCGCCGCCACCAGGAACTTGGCACCTTCATCATAGGGATAAAGCGCCAATATCTCCGCCTCTTGCCCCATTTCAAGCAGCAGCCGCACAGGCTCGCCGAAGCCACGCCCGCCGGGCAGCTTATCAACCCCAAGCGTATAAAAACGCCCATTGCTGGCGAAGAGCAGAATTTTATCCGTCGTCGCACTATTGAGTACGAATGCTTCGCTATCGCCTTCCTTATATTTTATCGCCTCGCGCGCGGATTTGTCTTCGGCAATTTGTCCCTTCTGTGCACGAATCCAGCCCTTGTGTGAGCAGATGACGGTCATTAGTTCACGCTCAATCACCGCCTCGACCGGCACGATAGTCTCATCCGGCGCGCCGGCGATATCCGTGCGGCGCTTGCCGAGCGCTGTGGATTTGCCGAATTGCTGCTTGATGGCAGCAATTTCGCCATCAATCGCTTCCCAACGCGCGGATTCATCGCTGAGCAGCCGCTTAAGTTCTTTACGCGCCGCCGCGAGGTCTTTCTCCTCGCGCTTTATCTCCATCTCTTCCAGCTTGCGCAAGCTGCGCAGCCGCATATTGAGGATAGCTTCGGTCTGGTTCTCGGTCAGCCCAAAACGCCTCATCAGCACTGGCTTGGGTTCGTCCTCGGTGCGGATGATGCGGATAACCTCATCAAGATTGAGATACGCAATGAGCAAACCGGCGAGAATTTCCAGCCGTGCTTCAATCCCCGCCAGCTTGTGCTGGCTACGGCGGACAAGCACGACCTGGCGGTGATCGAGGAACGCGCGCAACACATCCGGCAGCGTCATGACACGCGGAATCCCCTGCGCGTCGAGCACGTTCATGTTGAGCGGAAATTTGCTCTCCAGCTCCGTGGCGCGAAACAGCGACTCCATCAGCACGGCGGGATCGACATTCCGGCTCTTAGGCACCAACACAATCCGCACATCCTCGGCGGACTCGTCGCTAATATCATCAAGCAGCGGCAGTTTGCGCTCGCCCAGCAGAGTGGCGATTTTCTCGATGAGTCGCGCCTTCGGTACCTGATAGGGCATTTCCGTGACGATGATGCGCCAAGCGCCGCCCTTTAGTTCTTCCTTTTCCCAGCGGGCGCGGACACGGAAGCTGCCGCGTCCAGTTTCATAAGCCGTGACGATAGCGGCTCGGTCTTCTGCCAGGATGCCGCCGGTCGGGAAGTCAGGACCTTGGATGAAGCTGACCAGCTTGTCGGTCTTAGCGCTGGGGTGGGCGATGAGGTAGCGCAGCGCATCACAAATTTCGCTGACATTATGCGGCGGGATGGAGGTCGCCATGCCGACTGCGATGCCCGAAGCGCCGTTCGCCAGCAAATTGGGGAACGCTGATGGCAGCACGACCGGCTCGACTTCCAACCCGTCGTAAGTCGGGCGCAAATCAACGGCGTCTTCGCCGATGCCTTCGAGCAGCGACTTGGCGACTTCCGTCAGCCGCGCTTCGGTGTAGCGCATCGCGGCGGCGTTATCGCCATCGATATTGCCGAAATTCCCCTGCCCTTCGACGAGCGGGTAGCGCTGGGCGAAATCCTGCGCCATACGCACCATCGCATCATAAATGGCCGAGTCCCCGTGTGGGTGAAATTTACCCATAACGTCGCCAACCACACGCGCCGATTTCTTGGGCGGCAAATTGGGCTCCAGCTTCAACTCACGCATGGCATAGAGCAGACGGCGATGGACCGGCTTCAACCCATCGCGCACATCGGGCAGCGAGCGCGCCGTGATGGTGGACAAGGCATAGGATAAATACCGCTCCGACAATGCCTTAGCGAGTGGTTGCTCGACAATGGCGGCAGGCGGTTCAGGGGGATTTTGGCGGTTCGCGGTGCGCGTGGTCATCGTTCATTCCCATCTAACAGATTCTCTTGCTTCTACACCGGCAGGCAGGGCTTGAAAATATTAAAGACGCTTCTCCGGTTGCGTTTGGCTCGATCTTTTCGCTAGAAACGCTTGTTTTCAAAGGGCAACCATGTCGGCGCTGCATTTATGTATTGATATGCAAATCTGGGAGATGAAGAAATTCACGCCCGAAAATGCTGATTCCTTGCGTTCTGCCGTCACCGAGACCGCCCAAAAGCTTGAAGCAAACGGCGTTCAAACGCTTTATGTCGCTTTCACGGACGCGCTTGAGTTCAAACGCGATCCAGTTGGCAATATGTTGGGAAGCTTCCGCATGGTGCAAACCGCGTTGCTCAAACGCGGTAAAGAAGCATTGATTGATCTTTTTCCGTCATCAAATGCCCTTGCTGCAACCAAAACAGATTATTCCGCCGCGTCAGCGCGCCCAATAGCCGATTTTGTCTCCTCAGTGAAGCCAAAGCGTATCATCCTCTCGGGGGCTTGGGAGGCAACTGATGCGTATTATGACACTTGCTGCCTGACTAAGACCGCCGTTGATTTTCGTAAGGCCGGGTATGAGGTCAGCATCGTCGCCGAAGCTACGAATGCTACGCTCAAGCCCTCCGTCGACCTCGCTGAACGACAGCGCTTGCACCGCCCCCATGGGGTGAAGGTAGAACCTCTTGCCGCCATTATGAAGTCACTCTAGACTTTACTGCCTGCACGCCTTCAGCCTGCGGCATGAGGCTTGCGATGCACAAAAACCGGCTTGAATCTTTCAGCGATTGCGTCCTCTCCATCATCATCACCATCATGGTGCTGGAGCTGAAGGCGCCGTCGAGCCCCGATTTATCGGCCCTCCAGGAGCTGGTGCCCACATTCCTCAGCTATGTGTTAAGCTTTCTCTTCTTGGCGATTTTATTGGAACAACCACCATCATATGCTCCACACCATCCGGCGGGTGAATGGCGCCATTTTATGGGGCAATATTCACTTACTGTTTTGGTTATCGCTTATTCCCTTCACCACGGCCTGGCTTGGCAAGCACCCTTTGGCGCCCGTGCCAACCGCGCTTTATGGCTGTGTCCTGCTCATGTCAGCAGCATCCTACACGCTGTTGCAGCGCATCATCATTCATGCCCATGGCGCGGATGACCTGCTGGGGCGAGCTCTGGGTAAGGATGTGAAAGGCAAAGCGTCGCTATTGATATATTTTTCGGCTATCGGCCTTGCCTTTGTTCAACCCGTGATATCGCACCTGCTGTATCTGGCGGTTGCTCTACTGTGGGTCGTGCCCGACAAGCGCATTGAACAGGTGCTCAAAGAGCACGAGGCCAGACCGCTTTAAGCGACCTGCATCACAGCATCCGGTGCGGCTTCCTGATACATTTGTGCCAAACGACGCCGCGCGGCGGGCAAACAATCGAACCAGCTTGGGCTGCTGCGCGGGGCGGTATGGTGGAAAACTCTGCGCGCTAGGAAGTGCCCCGTCAGCTGCAAGCCGCGCGCCACTTCCGCCGCTGACCAATCCGGCTCGCCACGCAGGAAACGCGGCAGGTGCAGGAGCTTGTCATGATAATCAGCGCCAGCCGCCGCGCTTACCGCCCGGCCGGAACGCGGGCTGACATAGACCAGCTCGTCATTGCGGCTGGTCACGGCGCAAACACTTAAATCCAGTCCATAGCCCAGCGCCTTCAACAGCCCCAGCTCCCACTGCACATAGGCGGCGCCAAACAGGTCGGCATCATCGACAACGAGCAAATGCCGCAGCCCGTCGTAAACCGCAGGCAAAGGCTGGCGTTCGGGCAGTGCCTGCTCGGTCACCACACAAGCGCTACAGATGACAGCGAGCACAAGCGGCAGACCGAGCCAGCGCGCCGCGCCCGCACCGGCTGCGTCGAGGGCGAAATGGCCAAGATGTTCCGGCAAACGTGCGCGCCAACGCGCCTGCGTGGCATTACCGGGCTGCAAGATACCGTGCCACTGCCGGCTCTGACCGCCCGCAACCAAACCGGCATAGCGCCCTTGCTGCTGAGCCAAGACACTGACAATCGCCGCTTTCTCGCCATGCGCGCGAGCGGAGAGAATGATTGCCTCGTCATTCCATTCAATCATGTGGTTGCCTTGCTAATTCTAAGGACAAAGTATAGCATCGGTACCAGCGATAGCTTACGGAGGATTGGCATGCAAAAACGTTTTCTCTCAGGTTGTGTCTTAGCCGCACTGCTTGCACATCCTATCGCGGCCACTGCTGCCGACGTGCCGCCGGTCGAGGCTGAAAAGACCATATCGGCCACATCCACAGGCATGGCTCCGCCGCAGCATAATCATGTCGTGACCACAAACACGACGGATAGCGCTTCGACCATAGGATTCAAAGATGCGAACGCCAAGATGCATGATGGCATGGCTATCGCCTTCACTGGCGACGCCGATCTTGATTTCGTGCGTGGCATGATTCCGCATCATCAGGGCGCTATCGACATGGCACGGGTCTTGCTGGCGCACGGCAAGGATCCGGAGCTGCAGAAACTGGGCAACGATATTATTGCGGCGCAGACCAAGGAAATCGCGCAAATGCAAGCCTGGCTCACGGCACATGAAAAGCCGACACCGAAGTCCCTGCCCTGATTCCGTTGTGCCTTAAGTGCTGCGTATCACGACGCGATCGGCAGGGAATAACAGGCTCACGGTCGTGCCCTGCCCGACCGAGCTCTTGATTTGCAGTTCGCCCCCATGTAGCTCCACAAGAGCTTTGGTTAGCGGTAGACCCAGGCCTGTGCCTTGGGTTTTTCGGCTCATGACGCTTTCGATCTGACCAAATGGCGCCAGCGCCACCGGAATATCCTCAGGCGCGATGCCAATCCCCGTATCGCTCACGGCGATACACATGCGCCCAAAAGGGTCGATATGCGCTTTCACGCCCACCGTACCGCCCTCCGGGGTGAATTTGATGGCATTCGTCATGAGATTCACCAGCACCTGTTTGATGGCGCGCTCTTCGCCGCGCAGCGGCAACAAGCCGACCGGAATATCGTGCTTGAGCTGCAGCCCGCCCGCCTTCGCACGAACGGCGACGAGCCGCATACAAGACTGCACGACACCTTCGACATTGATGGCTGTTTCTGACAGCGCCCGTTTGCCCGCCTCAATCTTCGACATATCGAGAATATCATTAATCAATGACAGCAGCAGCTCACCACTGTCATGAATATCCTTGGCATATTCTATGTATTGCGGCGTGCCCTCGGGGCCTAACAATTGATCCTTGATGATTTCCGAGAAGCCGATGATGGCGTTGAGCGGTGTGCGCAGCTCATGACTCATATTGGCTAGAAATTCTGATTTACTGCGGTTGGCAAGATCGGCCTGTTCTTTCGCGGCTAGCAAGGCGCGCTCTGACTGGCGACGCTGAGTCACATCCTGCAATGTGCATTCGTAATAGAGCGGTGCGTCTTCGGCATCACGCACGACGTGGCCGCGCATCGTTACCCAGAGCATCACGCCATCTTTGCGACGCACCGCAAGCTCGACATCGCTTTGCCCACGTTTATCGAGTCCGGCGAGAAAACTCTGCCGCGCAGCCCCATCGACAAATAACCTGTCCTGCTGGTCGGGTTGCTCGCGCATGAGTTCGGCGGCATCAGCATAGCCCAAAATCTGCGCCAAACGTGGATTGGCGGCCAGCCACCTTCGGTCAAGCGCGATCTGACAAATGCCGATACCGGCATTCTCAAAAATCGCTCGGAATTTGCGTTCGCTATCCCGTAGTGCCTGCGCCATTGCTGCTTCGGTCGTAATCCGGGCCTGGAGCTGCTGATTACTCGTCTGCAGCGAACCTGTGAGCGTGAAAACCTCTTTCTGATACTCATGATTATTGATGACATAGATGGCAGCAAAGCCAGTCATCATCAGACCGATCCCCATCAACAGATAGGGCAGCAGCAGCAGCAGCTGACTGCCTGGGTCAGGCTGGGCATAGTAACGCACTGCCCAAACACTATCGCGCAGCACGATGTGGTCGCCGTTAATCTGATTGTCGAAAACATTCCAGTTTGTGTTTGTCGTGCGGCGGGTATGCAGGAGGGTTGGCGTGCGCTCATCTTCGCGGTCTAGCCGCTGCTGGTAGAGCGCATAACCGCTCAGTGCCTTCTCAGTCACCAGCGCTTCCAAACTATTGAGCACATCGTGCAAAGCGAGAATGGCAAGGATATAACATTGCTTCTCAACCGTCGCGCAACGCTCAACCATCACGAGGTGATGGTCTGTCCCATGTTTCCACATGCCGCTGACTATGCCGTCTTGCCCCTGCGCCATCCGCATAAGTTTTCCGATATCGTTCGGGTCATCCAGCATACGCGGCGGCAAAGCGACCGTCTGGTTGGAGCTCAAGCTGATTTGCTGATCAGCCTGCCCGCTCTGCGGACGAACGAGATAAACACCGGCATAGGGCACCTGTGGCAGGTTGACTGCGGCGGCAAAATCGCCGAGCTGCGTGGCACTGACGTCTGGCGACAAGCGCATGGCCTGCTGCAAGGATCGCAGCATATCGTATGATGCATTGATATTGCCCTGGATTTGCGCAACGGCCTTAATCACGGGTCGCTCGACCTGCCGCGCCACGGCGACGCTCACTTGGCTGTAGCTATAGAAAAAGACGATGAACGAAAGCCCCACGCCAGCCAGAATGACGAGACAAAGCGCTACGGTTACCCGCCAGAATGGCGCGGGCGGAAGCAAGGTCGGCGTATCCGATTTGGGCGGTGCGGCCATCGTTATGAGAACCCTGGAAACGGCTCTCAAGAATGCCGTTTCCGCCTTAACGGCGGCTTAATCCTTACTTAACAGCCCCTTAAGGATGCCAGCCATGTAGGTAAATTATCTCATAGGTCGCCCGAATTCCACTATCGGTCGTGGGAAATTGTGCCGCATAAAGCGCTCCCGCTTCGGCAAAAAGCGCGCGTGGTGCTAACCGGCGGCTTCGTGCTCGCAAGACATTGCTCCAGCCGATGGCCTGGATGTCACGCATCAAGGCTAGAATGTCAGTATAGTGGACGGTCAGTTTTTCGCTATCCACCACAGGTGCGGTGAAGCCAGCGCGTTGGAGCAGCGCCGTCGCACTCTCCGCACTGATGGCCGGTGCGACACGCGGACTAGCCCCCCCACAAAGCTTCAGTTCCGCTTGCGTCAGACAATGCCGCAATTCCTGCAATGTAGCACCGCCGAGCACCGCGGCCAAGAATGCGCCTTGCGGCGCAAGTGCATCAAAACACTGGCGCAAAACGCCGGGCAAATCATTGGCGAGTTGCAGCGTGAGATTGCTGACGATGGCGTCAAAGCTTTGCGGCGCAAAAGGCAGATACTCTTCGTCAAGAACAACGGCATCGCACAATGGGTGGGGGAGCAAGTTACACGCCATATCAGCCATGACGACATGGGTATTCTGATAAGCTCGTAATTGCTGCACAAGCAGCCCTTCTTGCCCACCTAGACACAGCACACGCGGCATCGGGGGCAGCATATCGGCGCGGCGGTCGAGGAGGCTTTCGGCCGCCAACCGGTGCAGGAAATTATGCGCGACAAATGAGGACGCGGTGCGCATACGGCGGTGGCGCAAAAGGGAACGGTCAAAGATTTCCGGCGGCTTGGCCATTCAACAAAATGCTCCGTAGTTTATTTCTGTCACATCCGCAGCAGGCAGCACTATAGTTGCAGGATGAATTGGCAACAAATCTTTCCCGCATTGCGCCAGAAAAGTCGTGAGCTTTTGAACGGCCTGCTTGCCCCGCGCTGCCTGATATGCAGTTGTGTTGTTACGGAGGCAGGGCGTTTTTGTGCCGATTATTTGCAAAAACTGGCCTTCCTCACCATACCCCATTGCCCGCGCTGCGACATTCCTTATGAAATTGGCGGCGGTACACTGGACTGCCTGAATTGTCTCGCCGCCCCGCCACGCTTTACCCAGGCGCGTGCTGCTGTGGTCTATGACGCGGCGAGCCGACCACTCGTCCTTGGCTTAAAACGTGCCGACCATACCTATCTCGCCAACACTCTAGCGCGGATGATGCGGCAGGCGAGGCAACCCATGCTAGCCGATTGCGATGGTATCGCCCCCGTCCCTTTGCATCGCCGCCATCTGTTTCTCCGTTGTTTTAACCAGTCTGCGCTACTCGCCCAAAAAATTGCCAAGACTCTGGCTTTGCCGGTCTGGCAGGATATGCTTATCCGTCGCCGCTCAACGTTGCCGCAGACCAGCCTGAATGCCAATGAACGAGCTCGCAACGTCCGCGACGCTTTTGCCGTGAAACCTAAACTCGCGCAGACTATGCAGTAAAATCATCGTGCTCATTGACGATGTGCTGACGACGGGGGCGATGGTCAATGATTGCTGCCTTGCGCTTGCTGCGGCCGGAGCGCGCCAAGTGCGGGTTCTGACTTTTGCGCGGACGGTTTGATTTGCGGCTTGGATACCCTATTTTAGTCATCGGAGGAACTGCATCATGCCCCATATCGTTGTATACTCTGGACCCAACTGCCCCTATTGCTGGCGTGCGAAACAGCTCCTAAAGCACAAGGGAGCCCCCTTCACGGAAATCGATGTCCGTGCGGACTCGGCGGCGTTGGCGGAGATGCTGGCAAAGAGCCAGGGGAAACAAACCATTCCGCAGATTTTTATTGATGACAAACATGTCGGTGGTTGCGATGATTTATATGCGCTTGACCAAGCTGGTCAGCTCGACCCTTTGCTTCAAACCTGATAACGGATTGCGATGACTGACCTTCTGCGCGTTGCCTGTATCCAGCTGAATAGCCAAGCTGATATCGCCGCCAATCTTGCCACTATCGTGCCCCAGCTGGCAGAAGCACAGAAAAATGGGGCAACATTCATCGCCTTGCCGGAAAACGCCACCTTTATCGGCGGCGATGATGCACCGCGCCGCGACAGCGCCTTGCCGGAAGAAAGTCACCCTGCCATACCCTG
>JAGOHT010000185.1 GCA_017996055.1 Alphaproteobacteria bacterium | reverse complement strand
CCCCAAAATCAACGCAACGGTGCCTGGCAGAATCTGCGCCAACCAGTTTTGCCAAAGATAGTGCCGCAGATAATAATGGTGTGGCTTGACGGCATGGCCGTCAAAATGCCGATCTAGCCATGCCCATTTGCGCGCGCCAGTTTCCAGCATCACCACGCTGAGCAGCAGAGCGCCACACACTGCCAGCGGATCGATATGGTTGAGCAACCCAGTGAGCGCGGCGGCATTAAGCTGCACATGCCCAGCGAGACTATAACAAAGCGCCACCCCCAGAGTCAGGCCAATCAGACTTTGCCATAAGTATTTTCTAGGCAGCTTCATCGTCCACTTTCGGCAGACTTTGTGGTTGCGGCAAGGTAGCGAAGAGGGCGTCATAATTGAGCGCCGCGGTTTGCCACGACCAATGATCGCGGGCATAATTGGCAAGCGCCAACCCCTGCGCCGCGCGACGCTCCGGCTCTTGCTGCAATATCTGCAGCGCCTGCACCCAGTCGGCAGTGGTATTGACGGGATCATCCGGCAATACAGGCGCAGTATTAAGGAAGCCTGTCACATTAGGGTCGGCGGCGGCACTCACTGGCCCACACATAATAGGTAACCCGCAGGCTGCAGCTTCCTGAATGACCAGCGGAAAGCCCTCACCGCTACTCGGCAACAGTAACAAGTCAGCAGCCTGATAAAGTTCGGCGATGGCTACGCCGATACGGTCGCGCAGCACACGGCAATTCGGTAATTGCCATTGTTCGGGATCAAGCGGCCCCTTTCCAGCAAAGAGAAACTGCACGTCCGGCATCTGCTGCGCCAGCAAGCGCAGCACGGTAAGCCCCTTCTTGGCAACAAACCGCCCAACAAAAAGCACGGTGAAGCCATCGCCCAGTGCGTATTTCTCCCGTAGCATGGTGCGCCGCTCGGCACCGACAGTTTTATAAACGCTATGCTGTACCCCGTTTAAAATCAGCAGCGGCGGTGCAGCCCAATGGGCAATCTGCTGGCTGAAATAGGCGCGCACTGGCGCGGCAATAAAAATTACGCGATTGGCATGGCGTAGCATCGGACGGGAAAAAAAGCGGTTCCCCCAGGTCACTAACCGCATGAGCCACGGATTCTGATAAGGCACTTCACCGATATGTTGGGTGATGATGACCGGCTTGCCCGCCCGCCGCGCCAGCCAATAAGCCGCGATATTCCCCATGTAGAGCGTGTCATGCAGCCAGACGGCGTCATGCTCTTTGACGGCGGCGGCAAGCTGGCGTAAGGCGCGCCATGACCACAGCGGCAACGGCACGCCATGCTTGGCTTCAATCGCATTACTCCCCGCCATTGGCAGATTAGTGACCCCGGGCAACTCAGCCGCCACGTCGCAATCCGTCGCCGCCCAGGTGAAACGATGACGCGGTGCGACCTCACGAAAGGCCAGCAGCAATTGGCGGATGACGCTCTCAATTCCGCCGCCATGCGCAGCATAATAATGACTGACCACGAGAATTTTCATAACCACCTGACTCCAGCGATGGCGTCATGTTGCTGCCGCAACACCGCCTGGGCATCGGAGGCACTGATACCCTCCGGCACTTTGCCGGTGCGGCAAGCCTCTGCGAAGCGCGCCATCACGGTATCATTCCCATAATCAAGACGGCCACGCAAAAAGCTTATACCGTTCGGCACATATTGTATCCAGTGCTGCAGCGTGGCGCTTAAACTTGTGCCGACAATCTGCAGTAAACTGTGACTGCCATCCTGCGGCAGGCGCAGATAGAAATCGCGGAAAATATCGACCACACCCAGCGCCCGGTCGCCCCCGACCATGATGCCCCATTCACTGAGCGGGCTTTTGAAGTTGCAATCGATGCTGACCGGCAGATTGTTGCGCCCGTGATATAGCAACCGGATTTCATCGGGCGTATTGTTGTCCGCGGTTCGGCCACGCGCCACGGCATCTTGCAGCGTGAGGTCGCCCGCCAAGCAGCGCAGCAGATAATAAAAATGCGGGCTTTCATCATAAAATAGACCGAGCGGCAGTTCAGGATACCAGACAGGCAGACGGCGACGCGGATTGCCCAGCTGATGCGCGGCAATCCAGTTAATCTTGCCAAGCCGCCCATTGTTAATATCGGACAGCAGCTTCCGCATGGCGCGCGCGAACTGGAAATTATGCACGACCGCGAGAATCCGTCCGGCGCTTTCCGCCGCTGACTGCATCGCCGCCCCTTCCGCCACCGTCATGGCAAAGGGCTTTTCGGTTAGCACATGCTTGCCCAGCCCAAGCGCGGCGCAGACCAGATCATGGTGCCGTTGCGGCGGCGCGCCGACGCTGACGGCGTCAACGTCTTTGAGCCAACCAACGTTTTGCAGATCGCCACCAGTATGGTGCGGCAGATTAAATTTGGCTGCGACAGCCGCCGCTTTGGCGGGGTCGCGGTCAATAACGCCAACCAGCCGACAGGACTCGTTCCGCAGCAGCGCCGGTATGTGTCGCGTGGTGGCGACCCAGCCGAGACCAAGAACGGCAACGGCAAGTTTTTGCGGAGAGTCCGACATCGATGACCAAAGTGAAAGGGCGAGGCTGTTGGTCACAACCTATCGCAGACCAGAAGAATTTGGACGAAAAAAAACGCGCCCCGTCTGGGGCGCGCTCTCAATCACGGAAAACTCAGTTACGTGCTCGGCGAAGCGTCAAAACCTGGCTTCGAAGCGGCGCGAGCGAATTTCATTCCCGCATCCAGCAGCATCAAACCGCCAACTGCCTTCATCAGGCCACCAACAGCACCACCCATCATGCTTGATGCGGCGGTAATCCCAGTGCCCACCAAAGCTTCATTGACAACTTCCTTGCCTACTGGTCCCATAACAAGCTCCCTGTTAAGAATTAGGCTTATGTGCTCGGTATACCACAATCAAGCCCTGATTCCATCAAGAAAGTATTAAATCGCATGTTGTTACGTATTTTAGGTAATTTCGAATGATTTTCTTACAAGATATTGATTCAACGGACTCTCTTTGCTGCATCTGCGGGCTAACGCTTTATTAACTATTATTTTATTACTGTTAATTCAGAACTTTGTAATTTAATTTCGGCTAAATGCCAGGTTTCGTGCAGCACCCAAAATCACTCAAATTTTAATCAATTGCCGTCTTTAATCCACACCGATGACAACACATTGATATTCAACGAAACATGGAAATAATTCGCCTAGGCCTTGTGACGCCTTGCCGCAGCGGCATCATGGCCACTTGCTGTTAAAAGATTATATGCTTGAAGCACCGAACCTCAAAGCCTGCTTGCTGCGCCATGACCGCGCCGTACCACGCTATACCAGTTATCCGCCCGCCCCAATTTTTCAGGACAGTTTCGCCCCCGCCCAACATGAAGCCTGGCTCGCTGCGCTGCCGGATGGTGCCAGCCTCAGCCTCTATGCCCATATCCCTTATTGTCCGCAGCTTTGCAGCTATTGCGGCTGCTTCACGCATATCACTGGCCGTTACGCGCCGGTCGAGGATAATCTCCATCTGCTGCGGCGGGAAATTCAGCAGCGCGGCGCAAGGCTTGGGAAACGGCATAAAGTCACGCACCTACATTTCGGCGGCGGCTCGCCCACCATGCTGTTGCCAAAAGACTTCCAGTTGCTCTTCGAGACGTTCCGGGAAAGCTTCAACTTCAGTGATGAAGCGGAAATCGCCATCGAGATCGACCCGCGCGCCATCACGCCCGAACTGGCGCAGACCTATGGCGCTTGCGGCGTCAACCGCATCAGCCTCGGCGTGCAAGATTTTGAAGACAAGGTCATGCAGGCCGTCAACCGTGTCCAGCCCTTCGCTACCGTCTATCGCGCGCGCCATCTCCTGCGCGAGGCGGGCATCGAAGCCTGCAATCTCGACTTCATCTACGGCCTGCCGCACCAGACCGTCCGCAGCCTGACTCGCACGATGGATTACGCGCTGTTACTCGAACCCAGCCGCATCGCCCTCTATGGCTATGCCCATGTGCCTTGGAAAAAGCGCAATATCCGCTTGATTGATGAAAGCGCCCTGCCCGATGCCAGCCTG
>JAGOHT010000035.1 GCA_017996055.1 Alphaproteobacteria bacterium | reverse complement strand
CGCAGTATTACAGCAGCACGGTCGGGCGCGATCCTTGATTTGAAGTGGAACCAGATTGATCTCAATGGACGCACCATTGATTTTGGCAGAGGGTTTGGCAATAAGCGCCGCTCAATTGTGTCTATGAATGACGATGTTTATGAAGCTCATCTGGAGGCAAAAGAATTGGCTCAGACTGAACATGTCATAGAATATAATGGCAGACCGACCAGAGCCATTAAGAAGGCCTTCAGCCGACTTTGTGAGTCATGCGGTATTAAGGCCAGTCCGCACGTCCTTCGTCATACGGCAGCAACTTGGCTGGCGATGGATGGAGTCCCTTTGTCGGAAGTTGCCCGTCTGCTTGGTGACAGTGAGAAGACTGTTGAGACAGTTTACGGCAAACACTCACCGGACTATCTCCGGCGGGCTGTAACGGCTTTAAATCTAAAGAAAAAAGAACCGGTGTTTCAGCTGTAACACCGATTTCTATGCGCTCATCCGCTAAGGCTTTGATTTAAGTGGTGGGCGCGACAGGGATTGAACCTGTGACCCCTACCATGTCAAGGTAGTGCTCTCCCGCTGAGCTACGCGCCCTCTGCAACCGATAACGGATGCGAGGCCGCCGATGTAGCATTATCGCGCTCGCCGTGCAACCGGCATTCATTGCCGGCGCGAATTGCTAAAAATGGGTTCCAGCCGTTAATTCGCAACAAAATTACGCGGGCAAACCGCTAAGAAATTGGCTGTATTGCAACCATGCCGTTCGGCCAGACGCTGAAGGCCTGTTGAGAGTATTTGCGCATGACCACCGTTGATCTGTTCCCTATTATCGGTATTGCTGCTTTGCTTGCCGCCAGCTTTGCTTATTATACTTTGCGTACCGGTGTCCCGACTTTTCCCTCCATGCCGGTGGCGCGTGAAAAGATCATCGCCCTCTTGCAGGCCGATATGGCCGTGCGGCGACCGCTTGGGCGTTATAAAATTTACGACCTTGGCTCAGGTAGCGGCCAGCTGAGTTGGCATATTGCTCGTGCTTTGCCCGATGCAGATATTGTGGGCATCGAGCTGTCGTTCCTTCCTTGGCTGCGTGCAACCGTGTGGCAGAAGCTGACACGCCAGAGCAATCTGCGCTACTTGCGCGTCGATTTCTGGAGTATGCCGGTTGGCGATGCGGATGCCGTGCTGACTTATCTGATGGAAGCCATCATGCCACGTGTTGCCGCCAAGTTGCGCGCCGAACTGCGGCCACGCACACTGGTCATTTCTAATAAGTTTGCCCTGCCTGGTTGGCAACCGGAGCAAACAATCCCCTTGCAATCTGCTTTCAGCAAGCGCCTGCTGGTTTACCGGCAGGAGAGTGCTCTCCTTAGCGATACGGATGAAACGGACGAGACGTGGACTGCGCCAGCTTCAAACATCTCGGCTGCATAGCTCAATCAAGAACCGGTCTTGTCAAACAATCCAGAGGGTTATATCTTTAGTCTCAGCTTAAGAGTGACTAAGTTTATTCTTCCTGATTGAGGCTTGCATGGTGCCGTTCGCGCCCTGGTGGGCGGATTTTGAATTCCTCTTTCAGTTGCTGGTCGCGATAACCGCCATCACCTATGTTTATTACTGCTGGCGCACCCGTGTACCGATTGTCCCGACTCAGGCTCCTGCGCGCGCCGAAATCGTAGCTGCCGTGAAAGCAGAAGTTGCGGCGCGTCCGGGCGCGCGTTTGAAAATCTATGATCTCGGTTCAGGAACCGGCAGCCTCTGCATGGCTGTCGCGCGGGCAGTGCCGGAGGCGGATGTCGTTGGGATGGAGCTCGCCTGGCCAGCTTGGGGCTGGTCCATACTCAAGCAAAGATGGGCGCGGCAGAAAAACTTGGCTTTCATGCGCGGTGATTTCTGGCGGCAGGATATCAGCGATGGCGATATTATCCTGTGCTATCTCGGCACCATTATAATGCCCCAACTGAGCGGCAAGCTGCTTCATGAACCGCGCGTGAACCGGTTGATTATCTCCAACACATTTCCGTTACCGAAGGAATGGCAGCCCTTTCAGCGCCGCTCGGTTCCAGCTATGTTGAGCAAGGAAGTCCTGCTTTATCGCCAGAACACGGTCTGATGCCTTTGCTCACGCGCGCTGCGCCACCCTCCATGTCCGCGGAATTGCCGATGGCTGCCTATGCGCCGCCGCGAAATACGTGGAATCGTATGTTGATTGTTGGCGAAGCCCCTGGGGCTGAGGAAATTCGCCAGAACCAGCCTTTCGTGGGGCGTAGTGGTCAGCTGTTGGATAAAGCGCTGACCGAGGCAGGCATGCTGCGTGCTGACTGCTTTGTCGCGAATGTTTTTCGTTATCAGCCGCCAGGAAACAAGGTCGATCATTTCTTTGCCTCGCGCCGCGCTGCACAGCAGGTGGGAGAGGGGTTGGCTGAAGATCTAGGGAAATTTGGTGGGAAATATTGTCGCGCGCGTTTCGCCGATGAGATAGCGCATTTGCAGAGAACCATCGTGGCGCAGAAGCCGGCCGTCCTGCTCGCGGTTGGGCGGACGCCACTCTGGGCGCTGACGGGTGTTGATGGTATTACGGCTCATGCTGGTCAGACCTTGCCTTGCCGCTTCATGATGGCGCTGCCGGTCGTGGTCACCTATCACCCGAGCTATATTTTGCGCGGCAACTGGCGATTGATGACGGAATGGGTTGGTCATATGCGGCAGGCGCAAAGTCTTGCCGCCGCAGCGCGCTTGTGAGACAAGAAATAGCAGCGCCCTAGCAATGTAGATATGATGACGGCAACCATAAACCCTCATGCCATCCCGCTTGACCCACGCGTGACGATTACGGTGGCGCGCAATACCTTTACGGGACATGTCAGCGGGGGCGGCACACGTGGCGGCCCCGTCGTTAAAACGGGCTATACGCTCCGCATTACGAATAACGAAAATGCCCTGCGCAGCTATTATTTCTCCGTGGGCATCTTCTCCGACCACGCCAACAAAGTCGTGCGCGAGACTATTCCGCGCCATGTCGCCCACGTACAATCTGGCCAAATGATGGAGGTGGATATCGAGCTGCCGCAGCGTGAAGATTTCGGCAACGCCTATCTCATCGACTTTGTCATCAGCCAGGGTAGTCAGACACCGCTCGCTCATTATACGCCAGATTATCCTCTTGCCTTGGCGGCGGAACCCAATGGACCGGATGAAGACGATTCCGGACTGGATTTTTTCTATTTCCTCGTCGTCATTGAATTGCTCTTTGTAGGGCTCATCGTCGGTTCGGTGGCCTCCATGCACTATCATGCCAATAATTGGGTGAGTTGGGGCAGTGGGATTGGTAGCTTCTGGTTGGGCTGTATGCTCTTAAAAAATGCCAGTGGTCGGGGTGCTCTCTATGTCGTTTTCTCAGCCATATGGGCATTACTAGCGCTCGGTAAATTTGGCCTTTTGGAGGCGATTGGCGTCTTCGCCCTGTCCATGGCTGTGCATTGGTGGTTGCGCTCGCCAGCGCGTGCTGTGCAGCGTGCTTTGCGCGCCAAGCGTTCTGATCTTGCTAACCGCATGTAAAATATCAATTTTGTGCTTTTCTAGCGATATTGGCCGCTGTGGCGGAAAAGCGTGGTCTGCAACCCAAATTAAGCCGCTAACCTGTTTACAGGCTTGCTTTTGAGCGCCTCAACCCGCTAATCATGACTGCTTAACCGTGGCATGGTTGCCACGGATTCGGCGCGCCGTCGGGCACAGGTGATGAACCTAGACCGAAGACCAACCGGAGCAGGACTGCCCATAGCGTGGTATCGCCCCGCTGCCCGTTGCGAAGAGGTATATCTTGAGCAAACCTTATCGTCCTAATGCAGAAGCCATCTCGCCGGTGCAAGCCCAGTGCGAGGTTGAGGCAGCGCAGGTTCAGCCTTTGGCAGAAGGCAAGCCGCTAACGCCAATGCTCGACAAAGTTAAGGTTCCTGCTGATTTGCGTAAGTTGAAGCCGGCCGATCTGCCGCAACTGGCAGCGGAGTTGCGGCTTGAGACGATTGATACCGTTTCCGTGACCGGCGGTCATCTTGGTGCCGGGCTTGGCGTTGTCGATCTGACGGTGGCCCTGCATTATGTGTTCAATACACCGGATGACATTCTGATTTGGGATGTAGGGCATCAGGCTTATCCGCATAAAATTCTGACCGGTCGTCGCGATCGGATTCGCACACTGCGCCAAGGTGGCGGCCTCTCTGGCTTTACTAAGCGCAGCGAAAGTGCCTACGATCCGTTTGGAGCAGCACATAGCTCAACCTCAATATCCGCAGCGCTGGGTTATTCGGTCGGGCGCGATTTTAAGGGCAAAAAAAACCATGTCATCGCGGTAATTGGTGACGGTTCCATCAGTGCGGGCATGGCCTATGAAGCGTTGAACAATGCCGGCGCGATGGATTCGCGACTTATCGTTATCTTGAATGACAACGACATGTCGATTGCGCCGCCGACCGGTGCGATGAGCTCTTATTTGTCGCGGCTGGCGTCATCTAAAGAATATCGCAGCATTCGCCATATGGCGAAAGAGTTCGCCAACTTGTTCCCACGCCCGCTCAAGGAAGCAGCACGTAAGGCCGAGCATTATGCCCGTGGCATGATTACCGGCGGCACGTTGTTTGAGGAGCTCGGCTTTTATTATGTCGGGCCGATTGACGGGCACAACCTTGAGCATTTGCTGCCGGTGCTTGAAAATGTGCGTGACGATCCGGAAGGTGGCCCCATCCTGGTGCATGTCCGTACCGAGAAGGGGCATGGCTATGCGCCAGCTGAGAAATCAGCAGATAAGCTCCATGCCGTCAATAAGGGGTTCAACGTCGTCACGGGTGAACAGCCCAAGGTGAAGCCTGCTGCACCGACCTATACCAAGGTCTATGCCCAGGCGTTAATGAAAGAAGCCGAGATGGATAGTCGCGTCGTTGCCATCACGGCGGCGATGCCGTCGGGCACTGGCTTGGATATTTTCGGTAAGCGCTTCCCGGAACGTACTTTCGATGTGGGTATCGCCGAACAACATGCCGTCACTTTTGCCGCTGGTTTGGCCTGTGAGGGGTTGAAACCCTTCTGCACTATTTATTCGACCTTTTTGCAGCGCGGTTATGACCAGGTGGTTCATGATGTCGCGATACAAAATTTGCCGGTGCGTTTCATGATGGATCGCGCCGGTCTGGTCGGTGCCGATGGCTGCACCCATGCTGGTTCTTTTGACCTTGCTTATTTAGGCTGTTTGCCCGGCTTCGTGCTCATGGCACCGGCTGACGAGCTTGAACTGATGCATATGGTGCGGACGGCGGCGGCGATTGACGATGCGCCTTGCGGGGTGCGATACCCACGCGGTGAAGGGGCGGGGCTGACCCTGCCTGAGCGCGGCGATGTGCTGCCGATTGGCAAGGGGCGCATCATCCGGGAAGGGAGCAAAGTTGCTTTGCTCAGCCTGGGCACGCGTCTAGCTGAATGTGTCAAGGCAGCTGATGCGCTGCAGGCGCGTGGCTTGAGCACAACGGTGGCCGATGCGCGCTTTGCTAAGCCGCTGGATCAAGACATGCTGTTGCGTCTTGCGCGCGAGCACGAAGTGTTGGTGACGGTTGAGGAAGGCTCGATTGGCGGCTTCGGCAGTCATGTGGTGCATACGCTGGCACAGTTGGGGGCGCTCGATCGCGGGCTAAAAATTCGGCCAATGACCTTACCGGATCGCTGGCAGGATCAGGATGCCCCACTTAAACAGTATGACGAGGCTGGGTTGAATGCCGCGCAGATCGTGGCGACGGTTCTGACAGCGCTGGGTCTGCCGGAGACTCCGGCAGTGTTGGTACGCGCGGCCAGTGCATGAAATGCGCCACAGGGGTGCCGTAATTTTGCCGTGTTAGCCCCGTAAATAAACCTTGGATAGAAACGCCGCATGACGGCGGGAGAGAGCGTATGTCGCGTCAAGTTCTAGGAATTTTGTTCACTATATTCCTTTGTTCGGTAGCACCGTCGGTGAATGCTGCGGATGCGCCGCTGCAGACGGCGCGTGTTGTCGTGCCACGACCAGAAAAGCTGTTGCCGCCCGCGGCACAGGCCTCGGCGCGCGAAGTAATTGAAGGCCTTTATGGCAAGCTGCTGAGTGTCATGCAAAAAGGCGAAAAGCTGGGTTTTAACGGTCGCTATGATGCGCTGAAAGCCACGATTGAGCGTAGCTTCGATTTGCCGTTGATGACTCGCTTTGCCGCTGGCACCGGTTGGATGAAGGCCGATGCGGTGCAGCAGCAAAAGCTCATTAATGCCTTTAGCGATTTTAGCATCAGCACCTATGCGAGTCGCTTCAAGGCTTTCGACAATGAAGAGTTCCGTATTGTTGGAGAAAAACCGGCTGCGGGTGGCGGCTTGATTGTCGAAACGCAGTTGATTCCCAACGGCGACCCCGCAGTGACGCTGAATTACCTACTGCGGCAGGATAAGCAGGGGCAGTGGCGCATCAACGACGTCTATCTTGACGCCACTATCAGCGAGATGGCCACAAGACGTTCGGAATTCGGTGCGGTGATGCGCGACGACGGTGTTGAGGCGCTCATCGGCAGTATCGCGCTCAAGGCCCGGCAAATGCGGGACTTGTGAGGTTTATGGCGAAGAGGCGGCGGCACGGATAGAGCCATGCGGATGCTTCGGCGAACCTTTCTAATTATTGGCGCGATTGTCGTGCTGAATTTCGCGTTTTGGTCCTGGACAAATCCGTCTGCAGAAGAGCGCCCCTGGGGCGGTTTGATCTACGGCTTATCCTATACGCCATGGCGTGATAATCTGCGGGCAGAGGTTGGTCGCCATGCCGATGCGGCGGAGATTGATGCCAACCTCGCACTGTTGGCCGAACATGCGCGCGGTGTGCGGAGCTACGGTACCAATGGTGGACAAGACTTGGTGCCTAAATTGGCAGCGCGCCATGGGTTGCGGGTCACGCTCGGCATCTGGATCGGCAGTGATCCGGCGGCGAATGAGCTGGAAATCGCCAATGGGATTGATTTGGCGCGCAGCAATCCCAACGTTAAACGCATTCTAGTGGGCAACGAAAGCTTGTTACGCGGCGATGTCAATTCGGCGCAGCTTATCGATTATATCCAGAGGGTGCAGCGGCAGGTTACGGTGCCGGTCTCGACGGCAGAGCCCTGGCACATTTGGGAAGATCACCCCGAACTCGTGCCGATGGTCGATTTCATCACCACGCATATCCTGCCCTATTGGGAAGGGGTGCCGATTGATCGCGCGCTTCAGTTTGTTGCCGACCGTTACGGCGAAATGCGCAAGGCCTATCCTGACAAGCACATCCTCATCGGCGAAGTTGGTTGGCCGAGCGAGGGGCAATGGTTCAAGGGTGCGGAGCCGTCGCGCATCAACCAAGCGCGGTTCATACGTCAGTTTCTCAATTTTGCGAATGAGCAGCAGCTCGATTATTTCATCATCGAAGCCTTCGATTCCGGTTGGAAGCGCAAGCTTGAGGGGACAGTTGGTGCGCATTGGGGGCTGTGGGAGCACGATATGACGCCCAAATTCCCGATGAGCGGCACGATTGTCGAGCGCCGTTACGGTCTCATCGGGTTTGGGATTGCTTCGTTAATGGCGCTGCTGCCGATGATTCTCTTTATCCGGCGCCACGGCAATCTGCGTTTCGCCGGACAGTTTTTTTATGCTGCGTTGATGCAGACGGTTTGTTCTGTGCTGGTTTGGGCTGTTCAAGCAGCGCTAATCGGCAACATCATTTCACTCACCTCTTTCGCTTGGCTTGCGTTGATTTTGGCGCAGCTTGTCTTGCTCGCGGTGCTGTTGGTCGACGGTTATGAGCTGACAGAGGTTGTCTGGGCCAACCAGTGGCGGCGCAATTTCTTGCCCCATTACGCGGCCTTGCCGCCGGATGCGCCAAAGGTCTCCATCCATGTGCCATGCTATAATGAGCCACCACACATGGTCATTGAGACGCTAAACGCGCTGGCGCTGTTGGACTACCCAAACTTCGAAGTGTTGGTCATTGATAATAATACCAAGGATGAAGCGGTATGGCGGCCACTTGAGGAACATTGTGCCCTGCTAGGCGCGCGGTTCCGTTTTTTTCATTTGCCGCAATGGCCAGGCTATAAGGCGGGGGCGCTCAACTTCGCCTTGCAACAGACGGCGCCAGACGCGACGATTATCGGGGTTATCGATAGCGATTATGTCGTTGCGGATAACTGGTTGCGCGCCACCATTCCTTACTTTGCCGCCGAGAAAGTTGCCTTCGTTCAGGCGCCGCAGGATTATCGCGATTGGCCAGGCGATAGCTTCAAGACAATGTGTAACTGGGAATATGCTGGTTTCTTTCATATCGGCATGGTGCAGCGGAATGAGCGCAACGCGATTATCCAGCACGGCACGATGACTCTGATGCGTAAAGCAGCGTTGCAGCAGGTGGGCGGCTGGAGTGAATGGTGTATTTGCGAGGATGCCGAGCTGGGGTTGCGGCTCTTCGAAGCGGGTTATGAATCCGTCTACCTTAACCACTCCCTGGGGAAGGGGCTGATTCCTGATAGTTTCGCTGGTTATAAGTCGCAGCGCTTCCGCTGGGCTTATGGCGCGGTGCAAATCATTAAGCGCCATTTGGCAGCGCTGCTGCCTGGGGGTAAAGAGCTGACGACGGGGCAGCGCTATCATTTCGTTTCCGGTTGGCTGCCCTGGTTTGCCGACGCCGCCAATCTGGTCTTTGCAGTCGCCGCAATTTTTTGGTCTGCCTTGCTCTGGTTTAAGCTCGTTGAGTTTCCACCCGCCGTCTTTCTAGTGCCGACACTGGGAGCCTTCGCCTTCAAGGTGATTGCAGGCTTCTGGCTTTATAGTCGCCGATTACAATGTTCCTGGGGCGATCGTATCGGCGCAGCGATAGCCGGAATGGGGCTGACCCATGCAGTTGGGCGTGCCGTTTGGCAGGGATTGTTCACCTCGGGTAAGCCGTTCTTCCGCACACCAAAATGCGAGAACAGACCAGCTTTATTGCAAGGGATTCTGATGGCGCGCGAGGAAGTGGCTCTGCTGTCCAGTCTGTTGTTCTGCGCGTTCGGCATTGTGCAGATTTATGGTGCGGCCAACCGTGATGCGTTGCTCTGGGCGGCCATGCTGCTGGTGCAATCCTTGCCCTATTGGGCAGCGCTGATAACCTCATTGATGTGTGCCATGCCCAAGTGGCGGCGGAAGAATATCTTAGTCTCAGTGCAAGACGGGATGTCCGCTTAACGCGGTCATCAAGAGGGTGAACAATGCTACGTATTGGCGTTTCTATTCTGGGGTTACTTCTTTTCACCGCGCCGGTGTTCGCGGTTGACGAGAGTTGGACGAGCTGTCAGGTGGATGCAGACTGCGTCGTTGTCGGCAGCATCTGCCCCAATTTCTATTGGGCAATTAACCGCGCCTATGTGTTTGAGAATGCGGCAAGGAATGCGACCGAGCGCGGCAATCTTGACTGTGCGCCTTCTATTCAAGCGCGGCCAAAGCGGGCGACTTGTATGCAAGGGCAGTGCAGTGTACCGCAAAATAAGCCGCTCGGCGTAGATACACAAACGGCCCATTAAAAAGGGCATAGTCCGCTACCGGACTATGCCCTTAAACCCGCCTTCAACTTACGAGGAGGAAAGTGGGTTATTCCTCTGCGCTGGCCTCACCGGCGGCCTCGCCAGCCAGCATGGCTCCGGCAACAAGACCTGCATTGGCGCGAATCTTTGCTTCGATTGCATCAGCCATTTCTGGATGTTCGCGCATGAACTGCTTTGCATTCTCGCGACCCTGACCGATGCGCTGCCCCTCATAGGAGAACCAGGCACCGGATTTCTCGACTACATTTGCTTGCACACCAAGATCGATGAGCTCGCCCGTCTTCGATATGCCTTCGCCATACATAATATCAAATTCGACCACGCGGAAGGGGGGAGCCATCTTATTTTTGACGACCTTGACCCGGGTCTGGTTGCCGACCACGGTTTCCCGGTCTTTGATGGCGCCGATGCGGCGGATGTCGAGGCGGACAGAAGCATAGAATTTCAGTGCGTTACCACCCGTTGTGGTCTCCGGATTGCCGAACATGACGCCAATTTTGAGACGAATTTGGTTGATAAAGATAACCATGCAGTTTGATTTGGCAATCGAACCGGTCAGTTTGCGGAGCGCTTGGCTCATCAGTCGGGCTTGCAGGCCGACATGGCTGTCGCCCATCTCACCTTCCAGTTCCGCCCGTGGCACCAAAGCCGCGACAGAATCGATAACCAAAACGTCGATTGCACCGGAACGCACCAGCGTATCGGCAATTTCGAGCGCCTGTTCGCCCGCATCAGGCTGTGAAATGAGCAATTCATCGATATTCACGCCCAATTTACGGGCATAACCCGGGTCGAGCGCATGTTCAGCGTCAACAAAAGCACAGGTTCCACCCAATTTCTGGGCTTGCGCCACCACATGGAGCGCCAATGTGGTCTTGCCGGAGCTTTCCGGCCCATAAATCTCGACCACACGCCGCCGCGGCAAGCCGCCGATGCCAAGCGCGATATCGAGACCAAGTGAGCCGGTTGAAATAACCTCAGTTTCGGCGATAACGCCGTCATTACCGAGCTTCATGATCGAGCCTTTGCCAAATGCGCGCTCAATCTGGCCGAGGGCGGCTTCCAAAGCTTTTTGCTTATCCTTATCCATCGGCGCTTTCTCAACAATTTGCAGATTGGGGCGGGAAGATTGGGTAGCCATGGGAACCTCTCCTCTGTCAAGATTGGCGGGGAAAATTTGTGCTTCTGTTTCTGTTTTGTTCTATACAGAAAAAGATGACGGCTGACAAGTTCTAATTTTGTTCTTTTTTGCAAAAGCGAAGAACAGCTGTCTTCAGGAAAGTTTATCAAGCAGCTTTTTGTGTTTTGCAATGAAGACCATGATTGCGTCCTGGGAGCTATCATTGAGACCAGGGGACGTGGGCGCAGACTGCGTACTGCAGGCCGCTGTAGATGAAATATTAGACAGGGGAGAATTGCTATTAGTTGTTTTGGGCGGTGTAGACGTCACGGTAGCCTCATTAGGAAGTAGAAAATGTGTATTTATTGTTATGCCCTCCCAAAGGGTCAATTCATGCAAACTACTTTTTTAAAACACTATGCCTTAGTTGCCAAGAATTGCGGAGAACTGCCAAAGGCTGGTGCGCTTGCGTAGAAAATAAAGGATTGCTGTTTGTATGATCAAAGAATGGATGGGCGCGCTATCCGTGGTTGTCGTCGTGCTGGTGACAATTCTCTATGTCCGGCAGATGCTGGCTGGAAAAATTAAACCGCACCTCTTTACCTGGGTTATCTGGACTCTGACGACGGGTATCGCTGCCGCTGCGCGGACGACCGAGCACGCTGGGGCAGGCGCTTGGGGGCAATGGGCGGCGGCGGCCAGTTGCCTCATCGTTGTCATTTTGGCGCTGCGTCAGGGTGAGAAAGGTATTACGCGGTCAGACCAAATAGCCTTCGGTCTGGCGCTGCTGGCGATGCCTCTCTGGCAGCTTACGGAAAATGCGCTCGCAGCGGTGGTGATGGTCACTGGCATCGATCTGTTGGGTTATTACCCGACTTTTCGCAAGTCGTGGGTACGTCCGCATGAAGAGGCGATTTTTAACTATGTTGCTGCGAATGTCATCCACATCCTTTCTCTCTTCGCCACTGAGCAGATTACGCTGGTCAATGTCCTGTTTCAGGTGGCGGTTTTTACTGCCAATACCTTGTTAATTATTATGGTGTTGATACGGCGGGCAGCGCTGGCGCGGCAAAACGAATAGCGTCGGGAGCATCTTGCTGCTGGGGTGTCGTTTCCGCTATGAAGGACTATGACTGATTTAACCCAAAGCGCAGAACTACTGCAGTTGCCGGTGCCCGATGGCAATGACCATGTGTTGCTCCATTCCTGCTGCGCACCCTGTTCGGGCGAGGTGATGGAAGCGATGCAGGCGTCAGGCTTGGCCATCACTGTCTATTTCTACAATCCGAATATTCATCCGCGCGAAGAATATGAACTGCGCAAGGATGAGAATATTCGTTTTGCCGAGAAGATGGCGATTCCGTTCATTGATGCAGATTATGATACGGACAACTGGTTTGCCCGCACCAAGGGCTTGGAATGGGAACCCGAACGCGGCAAGCGCTGCACTAGCTGTTTCGACATGCGCTTTGAGCGCACTGCGCTCTATGCCCATGAGCACGGCTTCGGGCTCTATACTTCCTGCCTAGGCATCTCACGCTGGAAGAATATGGCGCAGATCAATGATTGCGGCCACCGTGCCGCCGTGCGCTACCCCGGGCTCCGGTATTGGGACTATAATTGGCGCAAGGCGGGGGGATCTAACCGGATGATCGCAATCTCCAAGCGTGAGAATTTCTATCAGCAGGAATATTGTGGTTGCATTTATTCACTGCGGGATACGAATAAACACCGCCGTGAAACGGGGCGTGAAAATATCGCTCTCGGCGTGAAATATTACCAGGAAGTGGTCGATGCTCCGAAAGAAATGGTATGAAAAAGCCTTGCGAGGGATATCGGCAAGGAATTGGTAACCAACTTGGCGCAAGAATGTAGGATTGTTTCAGGCATAATTTCCCTAACCCTTGGCAATAAAGGCTGGCCTATCGTGGTGGATTTTTCCGTTCCCCAAATCGTTGTTGGCGCCGTTCAGGCGCCTGGCACTATCGAACAGCATAAAGAGTGGGGGCAGCTCGCTTTCGCCAGGCTGTTCAAAGAAAACCTGCCGCCTAGCCCAGAAAATTACGCCGTCTTCTTCTGCTATTATGCGCATCGTATTCCTGACTTGAATATGTCGATTGATGAACTGTGCAAGCAGTTCGGCACAATTTCGCAGGATCAGTGCAACGATCTTTTTACTGCGCATGTTGGGGTTGAGGCTGAGCGTAAAGCGTTGGAACGCGCCAATGAAATCCTCGACGCTGAGCTGCAGAAGGTGCTGCAGATTCTTGATCAGACTAGCAAAGGTACGGATCGGTTCGGCAAAACGCTCGACCATTTTAGCGGGCAACTGAATACGCCGCCGGAACTATCAACGCTTAAAGGTATCGTCAATCGTGTGGCGCAGGAAACGCGTATGATTGCCGACCAGAATGTCCGACTTCAGACTCAGCTTTCTCAATCGACGCAGCAGATGGCGGAGTTGCGCTATACGCTTGACAAGGTCAAGCAGGAGTCCTTGATTGACCCGCTGACAGAGGTGGGGAACCGCAAATATTTCCAGAATGAGATGACTCGTCTCTTGGTGGAATCGTCGACCAATAAGACGCCGTTGTCCTTGCTGATGATTGATATCGACTTCTTCAAGAAATTCAACGACACCTATGGTCATCTCATCGGCGACCAGGTGCTGAAATTGGTTGGGCGCACTTTGCTAGAGAATGTTAAAGGTCGTGACGTGGTCTGCCGCTATGGCGGCGAAGAATTCGCGATTATCTTACCAGAAACGGGGCAAGAGGATGCTGCGCATCTCGCAGAGCAGTTGCGACGCACGGTCGGCACCAAGAAAATCACACGCAAAAATAATAGCGAAACCCTCGGTGCCATTACTCTGTCTATTGGTGTTGCGCAGTTCCGTGAAGACGAGACAACAGTGAGTCTGATCGAGCGCGCTGATAAGGGCCTCTATCAGGCCAAGCATGAAGGACGCAATCGCGTTGTTAGCGCGATAAAATAGGAACGTATTAATCGACGGGGGTTGGGGGGCTCCAACTACCGTCACTTTCGCGTAGCATCCGCATAATCCGCATCCGTTTGCCGAACGGGTCGGCGCTCGCGAAGAAGGCCTCCTTGCCGCCGTCGGTAAAGCTGATACGACCGACGATATCCTCGCCGGGAATGATAAAGGGCTGAGGTGTCGTAAATGCGCCATCCTTCCATTGAGTTGCCATGAAACTATTCCCACGATTGTAGTAAATCGTGCCGGAGCCGTCTGGATTCACCCAAGGCTGGTCTTCATCGATGGCGCTATTGACGACAGGTCCTAAATTTACAGCACGGGTCCAGGCTCCCCCGATTTTCTGGCTGAAATAGAGATCTTTCCCACCGAAGCTCCCTGGGCGACTGGAGCTAAACCAGATGCCGTCTTCGGTCGGCGAGACATAAGGATTGCCGTCAATATTGCCGCTATTGATTGCATCGGAGAGTTGTTCCGGCTTGCCCCATTGGCCATTCGGTTCTTTATGACTCACATAGATCTGCGTTGGCGCACCAAGCGAATCGGCATGAGCAAAATAAAAGCTTTGTCCCGCCTCCATCCCACCAGTATTGATGCCGCCAGGTAGGTTGAAGGGTTGCGGTTTCGGTTCGCTCCAGCTGCCGTCGGCCTTGCGTTCTGCCATATAAATCGTGCCTTCGCTCAGCGCGTTCAGCGGATCATCGACATGAGCAAGGCCGGGACGATCTGGTCCCGTCAACTTGGGTTTGTCATCATAGGCAATCGAAAACAGGCTCCAACGCGAATAGGTGAAATAGAGCCGTTTGCCGTCGCGGGAAATAAAGGGCTGTTCCGCCCAGCCTGCCGTATTGATGGGCACCGGCGCAGCGGCATCAGCGGGAACGCAAAGCAGGATGGTCAATAAAACAACCAGACCATGCAGAAAATCAAGTCGTGCCATACGAAATTTCCATTATCGACAAGGGAGTCCACCATAGCCTGATCTAGCATTCCTTTCAAGGAACCCCGTGCGGCGGCTTGCGCTTACCCCAGGGCTGCTTTATGCCTGATGCATGAATGCCCTGGCGCCTGCAGCTGCTGACCCCGAGTTTCTGGACGGATTAAACCCGCCGCAGCGTGCGGCTGTGCTCGCTGCTGACGGGCCGGTTCTGGTTCTGGCCGGGGCGGGGACGGGGAAGACACGTGTGCTAACCATGCGTCTTGCTCATCTGCTTTCGACCGGCCGTGCCGTGCCCGGGCAGATAATGGCGGTGACTTTCACCAATAAGGCCGCGCGCGAGTTGCGCGAGCGGGTCTCCGCTCTGCTCGGCCAATCGACTGAGGGCTGGTATCTCGGTACTTTTCACGCGCTCGCCGCCCGGCTGCTGCGACCCTATGCCGAACGGGTTGGGCTCAAACCAAACTTTACAATTCTCGATACCGACGACCAGCTCCGGCTTATAAAGCAGCTGCTCGAAGCCGCTAATATCGACGAGAAAAAGGCA
>JAGOHT010000184.1 GCA_017996055.1 Alphaproteobacteria bacterium | reverse complement strand
GCCCACGCCGTGCCAGCAAGCGCATGCAAGAGTATGCCAGATTTTGCTGCCCGTCCGATGCCAGGCCATTGGCCAGCGACAGCATGGCGCCCGTCAGCAAAATGATTTTCCGACGCAGATGCGGCGTGCGATAGAGGGTGTCTGCCGTCGCTAATAGTGCGTCGGTACCATGCGTAATCAGCACGCGCCGCTGCCCGCTCCGCAAAATGACCTGAATTAGGCGCGCGCGATAGGCCGCATCAATATGCTTGGAGTCGCGCGGTGGCAGGGCGACGCGGCGATAATCCTGCGGCCGGAACCCAAGCCGCGGCATGGCGCGCTGGACAAAATCCGTCCCGGTCGGCGGAAAGCTGGAGAAAAGAGGTGCCCGCTGCGGGTCTGGCGTCGCCAGCGCGCCGATGGTGCCCCCCGTTGTTATCAGTAGAAACCGCTGCACCCCTGCCTCCGTTCAATCAGCCAGCGACCCTATGCACTTGCAGCGGACCCGGCGCCTGCGTCGTCGGCATCAGCTCAATACGGTTGATATTGACATGCGGCGGCAAAGTCGCCGCCCAGAAGACGCTTTCAGCAACATCCGCGGCAGTCAGTGCGTTGGCGTTGGCATAGACCGCCGCCGCCTTGACGGCATCACCCTTGAAGCGGTGGAGCGAGAACGGCGTTTCGACCATCCCCGGCTCTATATTAGTGACGCGGACATTGCTGCCATTAAGATCGCTGCGCAGCGACAGGCTGAACTGCTTCACGAAAGCCTTGCTGGCGCAATAAACATGGCCGCCGGGGTAAGGGTAGGATCCGGCGGTGGATCCGATATTGATGATGTGCCCGCTACCGCGCGCCACCATGCCAGGCAAGACCTGACGCGTGGCATGGACAAGGCCACGATTATTGACATCAATCATCGCGTCCCAATCGTCGGGGTCGGCGCTCGGCGCTGGCTCCAGCCCCAACGCCTGGCCGGCATTGTTGATGAGCAGATCGATTGCCTGAAAATCCTTGGGCAAAGCCGCAACCACCGCTTCAATCGCTGGGCGGTTCGCCATATCGAGCACCACCAGGTGGCTGGGCACGGGTGGCAGCTTGGCTTGCAGTGCGGCCAAATCCACCTGCCGTCTGCCGGTCAGAATCAGACGACAACCAGCAGCGGCAAAACGCGCGGCAAAGGCCTGGCCGAAGCCGCCGGTTGCACCGGTGATCATCACAATTTTTGGCAAATTCGTAGGCATGATGGCAGAACCTAACCGGCTGGCAGAAATGACTGCGGCGCGCCTACAAACTGCAGACGCGCCGCTAGATGAGAACGAAGCGCGGCGCTTAACGAGCCGGCATCGGCATGGGCATATCCGGTCCCGGTGCAGGCATTGGCATTACTGGAGCCGCTGTTTCAGGAGCCTTCACGTCCGGAGCCTTCACATCTGGCATCTGAACATCCGGCATCTTCACTTCTGGGGCAGGCACATCTGGAGCCTTTACCTGCGGCATCGCTTCCGGAGCACTCACGACCGGCAGTTCAGCCTTGGGCGCTTCAACCACCGGCATTTCTAACTTCGGAGCCTCAGTCTTCTTCTCTTCAACCTTAGGCGTCATCGGCTCTGGCACCGTCACCGGCGGCAGCTCAGCTGGTGCGGGAGACAACTTGGCATCATCCTTGACGATATCGCCTGGCTTGATGCGCGGTTCTGGATAGCAATATTTCGGCGCGGGCGCAGGCTTCTTCTTGGCCACCTTACCCGTGTGTTTCTTGGTCGACTTCTTTTTGGTCTTTTTCTTTTTGCTGTGCTTGACGGGCTTTTCATCCAGCTTAGTCATCTGGATACCGCTCAAAGCGCAAGGCGCGTGATTGCGAGTGCCGTAGCAAGAATAAGTCGCATAGGCCGCGTCTGGGGCCAGAAAGGCTGTTGTCATCAACAGCACCGCCAATAGCTTCTTCATCCCCACGCCCCCTCGCGTAAAAAATCAATATCTTTCAGTGCGTTCGCCGGATTGCGTCTTGCACACTCGGCGACTATATCGAATCTTAGAATCGATGTGTAGCGCGATTTTGCTTGTGGTGGAAGGGGTTAACCATCGGCTGCCTAGCCTTGCGGTGCTACTGTTGCGGACGGGGGCGTAATTAGCACCTTGTCAATCCGCCGCCCATCCATATCCAGGACCTCGAAAACCAAGGACTGCCAGCTAAATTTGTCGCCCGTTTCAGGGATATGGCCCATTTCTGCTAACATAAAGCCAGCCAAAGTATGGAAATCGCCATCTTCGTGCATTTTTTTCAGGCCAAGCAGTTCCTCGACTTCGTTAATCGGGGTCATACCGCCCAAAAGCCAGCTGCCATCTGCGCGGCGCACCGGCTTATCGGCATTGTCATGCCCCTCTTCGGGCAGCGCGCCCGCAATCGCCATCAGGATATCGGCGATCGTGACCAGTCCCTCGACCGTGCCATATTCATCGATGACCACCGCCATATGCTGGCCGCTGCTCTTGAACTGCTCCAGCAGCTTCAGTACCGGCGTGGTCTCCGGCACCGAGAGCAAGGGACGCTGCAATTTATCAATTTGGAGCTGCTGACCATTGAGCGCGGCGTTGAGCATGTCTTTGGCGTGGAGTACGCCGCGCACTTCCTCCAAATCACCACGCGCCACCGGCAAGCGGCTATAACCGCTGCTGCGGATGGTATTGCGAATTTCGGTATCCGGGTCTTCGCTACCAACCCAGACCATATCAAGGCGCGGTGTCATAATGCTGCGCACCGTGCGGTCGGTCAGACGCATCACGCCTTCCAGCATCTTCTTCTCTTCGGCTTCAAACACGCCTTCCTGTGTGCCCTCGGCAATCATGGATTTGACTTCTTCTTCCGTCACGCCGGACGCGCCCGTATCCCTGATGCCAAGCAACCGCAATGTCATATCTGTCGTGGTGTGCAGAAACCAAACCAGCGGGTGCAGGCAGCGCCCAATCAGCGTCAGCCACTCGGCCACCGCGAGCGCAATTGGCTCGGCGCGCGCCATAGCGATGCGCTTCGGCACGAGTTCGCCGACAAACAGCGTAAGATAAGCGACCAGCGCCACAACAATGACCAGCGCCACCGTCTCGCCGTGGGGCGCAAGCAAAGGAAAAGCCCTGTTGAGCGTATCGCCTAGGCGCAAGGCAATCGTCGCACCGGAAAAAACGCTGGCCAGCACCCCGACCAGGGTAATGCCGGTCTGCACGGTCGAGAGAAAGGCGCTGGGATTTTCCGCCAGGCGCAGTGCCGCTTGCGCGCCTTTATGGCCAGCTTCGGCCAAGGGCTTCAGGCGAGCGCGCCGCGCCGAAACGATAGCGATCTCCGCCATGGCGAAGAAGCCATTGATGAAAATCAGAACGACAACGATGAGCAGTTCGGTAAACAATGAGACCGTTATGGGGTTGGGTTGGCCTTAAAATGACGCCTTTACCCCTATTTGACAAGAGGGGCTTCTGCTCCGCAAAGTGCGCGCATGACCAACCAACCCCACAACGCGGCGCGTGCCCGCTTTGACCGCATTATTGCGCTGATTCAGTCCGGCACGCTGGCGGCCGCGGCGGAGCAGCTCGCGACCGCACGGCGACTAGCGCCGCATGATGTTAATCTGCTTAACCTCGCGGCACATGTTGCGACGCTGCAGGGCGACCAACAGCGCGCCGCTGTACTCTATCAGCAGGTGCTGAAGATTCAGCCGGAATTGCTGACCGTGCGCTTCAACCTGTTGCGCGCGCAGGCCATCATCGCCGAGCAAGCCGGCGATTTGCCTGCGGCGCTTGCCGCCCTGCGCGCGGCGGAAAGCATCCTGCCACAAGATGCGCAGGTGGCGGCGCCCCAGATTGCTGCACAGAGCGCGCTGATTGCGCGTCAGCTCTGCCGTTTTGAGCCTACGCCAGCGCTTGGCAGCGCGCCGCTCAATCCGGCGGCGGCGATGGTGTTGCTTGATGGGCCACAAACACAATACGCCAATGCCAAACTCTGGGCGCAACAGCAATTCGGCAGCATCAAGCCGCTGCCGCCCGCACAGACACACACCGACAATGCACCGCTGCGGCTCGGTTTCC
>JAGOHT010000034.1 GCA_017996055.1 Alphaproteobacteria bacterium | reverse complement strand
GCACTGTAGCGCATTTACAAAATGGAACATCCAATTCTCAAATCCCGCAGCAGGAATATTTGCTGAAATATCTCCGCAGCAACCGTCAGCTCCGCTTCAGCGCCACCACCGTGGGGCAAGAGCGCGTGCTGCAAATCAATATTCCCCGCTGGGAAGATGCCGTAGCAATTCGCAAACGGCTCACCATTTATCACCCAGGCGCAATCGCTGCTCTGCACGATGCACCAACCGCGCAAGTAACCGCTGGGCGCCCAGGAAACCATTCGAAGCCTACAGCGCAGCCTGCCGCCCGAATGTGATGCACGCTAGCCGTCGGCGTTTGACGGCAAATGGTTATTTTTAAAAGCAAGGCGGGCTATTCCCGCACAAGGATTATTATGACGACATTTATACAAACGAAACTTGCTACCCCTGCCCCAGTGCCGCAGCATCTCGCTGAGGCTGGCTTTGTCCTTACACCCAATCGGGAGAATATTGCGACCATCAAGGCTGCTGGACAACAGCTGACGAGCGGCGTTCCCGCGCTCGTTGACCGAATTCCCAACCTTCGCGAGTTCGGCACTGGCCCAGATATTTACGGCGGCATGTATATCGTGAAGTCAGAAGGCAGCGATGCTTGTATTTTTCCTCAACGCGACAAACCCTTTCTCGCCACCCTACAGGGCATGATAGACCGCGAATATGCCCGAGGAGATGCACGCAGGCTGGTCTTTGCGCTCCGCGTCTCGCGCCATACCGCTGATGCCGGGGAAGCGCACCAGCGCCATATTCCAGATTGGCATGACCATCGCTCTTGGGGCGATAACCGCATCCAATCCGCGGCCGATAGGCTTGGCACGATATTCAGGCTGGCGGGCAAAGAGGTCGCCGCCCCAAATGGGAGCGTCGCGCAGTTTGATGGTCCAACCGAGCACAAGACGCCGACTACCAAAAAACGCACCCGCCGCACTTTCCTCGCCTTTATGGCATTAGAATCTAACAAGGCTAGCCGGCTCCTGCAAGGTTGGGAGCACCAGAACCCTGCTGACAGGCTACTGGGGCAACAGCCCTATCGCTCTTATGACCATGACAGGCTCATAGAGCATTGGAAAGAACGTGGCGCTGTCACAGTAGCAGCGCAGCGCGCCAAGAGCCGCCCGACTACCACAACACAACAATTCATTACGTTCGGCTAAGGAGAAAATCATGACACAAGCCTATCAAGCCACCCAGATTTTACAAATCACTGATACGACGGATCGCAATGCAGAGCTCAAAATCCTTGGCGCCTATACCAAGCACAAAGGCCTGAATGGCATTCACGGTGATGTTGTCGTCAAGCCCGCCTCTGATACGCTCGACATAGGTGCCGCCGTCTCGGAAATGGTCACTAATAAAGAACGCCCGGAACGATTGATTATCGCGGTCAACAGCGCCCCACCCGATAAAAAAGAAGGCACGGAAGGTAATGCCCGCCGCGGTTTTTATTTCGCAGATCTTGGCAACGGTGTGACCGTCGGCGGCACCTCCAACGGTCTTGAATTCTCCTATATCCGCCCTTTGGTCAAAGAACTCTACGAACTCACCACCACAAACAGCCGTGGCAGCCAGTTCCGCTCACTGGAAATTTTGCCAGAGGCATCGTTGCAATTCGCTAATCCTGACAAGCGGGCGGAACTTATCGCAAACGGCACTTTGAAGAAGGTGAATCCCGATAGTGTTATTCCTTCAGTGCCGCAGAAAACCCATGTGATTGAAGTTGATAATTTCCGTAACGCTAAACTATGGGTTACCAAGGCCGATCATGCCAAGCTAAAGAAAGCAGCAAAGAAAAAGGAAAATGTACGCGTCACCTTTGCGCGATATTCCGTCGAGTTGTTGGCGGCGAAGCTAATAAATCGTCCGGAGCTCAAGAAGGGCAAGAAGCTGAAGCCTTTCAAGGCTAAGGCAACCCCCACATTGTTTGAAGCGCCGCTCGGCACCAATCTGATTGCGCTCAGTTCAAGCTCGCGGCGCGTGGATGGCGTCGATGTGCCGATCATTGCGACAATTCGCGAGCATCCGGCAAAAACCAAGCCGCGCTACCCGGTGCCGAGTGTCGGCACGGCGGTGAAGCTGGTGTTCAAGCCGCAGCGGTGATAATTCTTCTGACCCAAACTGTCTGCGAGCATAGATGTCTTACTTACTAACCGTTGCCGATGGCCCGGCTTTCCAGGTTGTCGGCGAGGCCCAATCTTCGCCCGTCGTGTTGCTCTGCGACCATGCTAGCAAACGCGTACCGGAACGGCTGGAAAATCTTGGCTTGGCTGCCGATGATTTGCAGCGGCACTTTGCTATTGATGTCGGCGCAGGTGCGCTTACCAAGCGGCTGGCAGCGTTGCTGGGCTGCACGGCGGTGCTGTGTAACTTCTCCCGCCTCGTCATCGATTGCAATCGCCGCCCGGAACAGCCGAGCGCAATGACACTGGAAGAAGATGGATTTGCCATTCCCGGCAATCGTAACCTTAGCGCGGATGACCGACAGGCACGCGTCGATGCCATTTTCACGCCCTATCATCGGGCTGTGGCACAAGCTATCGCCGACGCGGAAGCTAAACATGGCCGTGTTTGTGTCATCGGCGTGCACAGTTTCACGCCGCAATACCGCACGATGCCCCTACCCCGCCCTTGGCATATCGGCGTTTTGTGGCATCACGACCCCACCACCGCCTTGGCTCTGCTGACCTACCTACGCAATAATACGGATTTAGAAATCGGCGATAACGAGCCTTATGCCATGCGTCCAAAGGACGGCAAGAGCGTGACCTACACGATGGAACATCACGCTGAAGCACCCAACCGTCCCGGCCTGCAGCTCGAAATCCGCAACGATGAAATCGTCACGCCGCGCGGCGTCGAGCGCTACGCTCAAATTTTATCTAGATTCTTCCGTAACTGGTCATAAAGAAAAAAGCCGATTGCCTTGTCGGCAATCGGCTTTTCGTTCGCAATTCAGGTGAGATATCAGGCGAGGTCTTTCATGTAACCGGTCGTTATGACGGTCGCATCGCGTTTTTTATTGTGTTTAGTTCTTCTGCAAGCGCCTCTAATTGCGGCTTCGTGCGGTTCATGATCGCTTTTGTCTCTGTCTCATCCAGCCGATCAGTCTCAGCAACGCACTGCAACAAAACATAGACCTCATCGTAGCTGAGCGTGAGGGAACAGGACTGACGATCTGCTTGAGTAAGCTTCATCTGCCGTTCCCCATCACACCACCAAAAATTACGCGAAATTCTTCACGTAACTGACAATGAAAGTCTTCAGCTTCTCTTCCGTCTCCGGCTTGATTTGCTTGTCGTTCCGAATGGCCTGCAGAATCTCCGCGCCGCGACCACGCAGCTCGGTGAGCAACCCGGCTTCACAACGGTTGATGTCCTCAACCTTGACGTTGTCCAGCAAGCCCTTCACGCCCGCGTAAATAGAGCAAACCTGTTCTTCGACCGGCAACGGCTTGAACTGCGGTTGCTTGAGCAACTCGGTCAAACGGCGACCACGGCTGAGCAACTTTTGCGTCGTGGCATCGAGGTCGGACGCGAACTGCGCGAAAGCTTCCATTTCTCGGAACTGTGCCAGCTCTAGCTTAATCGAACCCGCAACCTGCTTCATCGCCTTGATCTGCGCGGCCGAACCGACGCGGCTGACCGAAATACCGACGTTAATTGCTGGGCGAACGCCCTTATAGAACAGCGAGGTCTCAAGGAAAATCTGCCCGTCGGTGATCGAAATCACGTTCGTCGGGATATAGGCGGAAACGTCACCAGCCTGCGTTTCAATAACCGGCAGTGCGGTCAGCGAACCGGCTCCCTTGGCGTCGTTCATCTTCGCCGCACGTTCGAGCAAGCGCGAGTGGAGATAAAACACGTCGCCGGGATAGGCTTCGCGACCCGGCGGACGGCGCAGCAGCAGCGACATCTGGCGATAGGCCGTCGCCTGCTTGGACAAATCATCATAAACGATGAGCGCGTGCATGGCGTTATCGCGGAAATACTCGCCCATCGCGCAACCCGTATAGGGCGCGAGGAACTGCATCGGTGCAGGATCAGACGCGGTGGCGGCGACGATGATGCTGTATTTCAGCGCACCAGCGTCTTCCAGTGTCTTTACAATCTGCGCGACCGTAGAGCGCTTCTGGCCAATGGCGACATAAATGCAATATAGCTTCTTGCTCTCGTCATCGCCTTCGTTGATGGTCTTTTGGTTAATGAAAGTGTCGAGCGCCACGGCTGTCTTACCAGTCTGGCGATCGCCGATGATCAGCTCGCGTTGTCCACGACCAACTGGTACCAGCGCGTCAATCGCCTTCAGCCCGGTTTGCATCGGCTCATGCACCGACTTACGCGGAATAATACCTGGCGCCTTGATTTCGACGCGGCTCATCTTGACGTCCTTGAGCGGACCCTTGCCGTCAATCGGATTGCCCAGACCATCGACCACGCGACCCAACAACCCCTTGCCGATCGGCACTTCCACAATCGCGCCTGTGCGCTTGACGACATCGCCTTCCTTGATGCTACGGTCGTCGCCGAAAATCACGACGCCGACATTGTCGGCTTCGAGATTGAGCGCCATGCCCTTTACACCGCTTTGGAACTCCACCATTTCGCCAGCGCGAACATTATCGAGCCCATAAACGCGCGCCACACCGTCACCAACGGACAAAACTTGCCCAACTTCAGCCACTTCGGCCGCCGTACCAAAACCGGCGATCTGTTGCTTTAGAACCGAAGAAATCTCGGATGCGCGAATATCCATTAAGCTGCCTCTCTCAATTGCTGTGTGAGCGATACCAACCTGCCGCGCAGGGAAGCATCGATCTGCAGGGAACCATAGTGAATGACAATGCCGCCAATCAGGCCGGGATCGACCGAAACCTGCAGGCGAATCTTACCGCCGGTGGCTTGCGCCAAATGCGCGGCAATTTGCTGTTGTTGCGTTGCAGAAAGCGGCTGTGCGCTCTGCACGGTCGCCAGAATTTCTCCGGCACGGCGCGCGCGCTCCGTCTGATAAGCCTGCAGAATTTGCGGCAACAAAGCAGCGCGGCGATTCTGCGCCAGTAGCCCCAAGAAGTTGCTGACGATGCCGCCCAGCTGCCCCTGCTGCGTCAAGGCCTTAAAAGCTTCCGTCATCTGCGCGCGCGTCACGCGCGGATCGTTGATAAGTCGCGGCAATTCCTGCACCTGCGTCAGAGCGTGGCCAATCTGCACCAGCTGTTCGGTCACCGCATCGAGCGCATACTGCTCTACCGCCAAACCATAAAGCGCCAGTGCATAACGGCGCGCCAAAAGCGCCGATTCGCCAGCTAGCGGCATCGCGGATGCGTGGGACAGGTCGGTGGCGGAGGCTGTCACTTAACTTCTACCTCTGGTCGCGATGAGCAACACATTGATTTTTCGTTATATTTTCAACAGCAATCCAAGGAAAGCACTCAGACAGCTGAAACACAGGCGCCTTATAGCAAGGGGTTTTTGCAAGCGCAACGGCTCTTGTTACTGCTGACAGCAGGGCCGCAGAGCCCAGCGGCAGTGTGTCGATGCCAGCCTGCACAAAATTTGCACAAAAAGAGTCGGATTTTGGCATGGTTTCACCGTCAGAATGTCAAATCACCTTGCCAAATTCCTCCCCTGCAACAGGAGGAAATTGCTATGACGCCAGATCAGGCCATAAAAACATTCGGCCAAGATTTATCACTTAAAATTATCACCTGCATCGTGCTGGTTGGTGTCGCCGATTTCTTATTTTACAAAGAGCAACTCGGCTGGACTGTTGGCGGCTTCGCCTCACTGCTCTTTCTATGCACGCTAGCCATTAACATCAGTGTACTCAGGAAGCCTGTTGCAAAAGTTCTTAGCCTGGGCGCCTGTGGCCTCGTATTGGCGCTCATCTATGATCCATCATTCTTTACAGCTGAAATATTCATCCTCACGATGGTTGGGCTGGCGCTCCTAGCGCGCAACCAAGAAGCGCAAGCCTTCGGTCAATTTTGCCTTGCTGGATTTGTGCACCATCTCCTGGGTTGGCGATTATTCTTTACTGACCTAACGACACTGCTTCGGTCTATCAAGAAGCGTCACAAACACCGTTACACGCGCCCCAGTGTGAAACTGGTTCTGCCCTTGGTGTTTTCAGGAGCATTTGTGATGCTTTTCGCGAGTGCCAACCCAATCCTGGCAAGTATCATAGAAAAATTAGACCCATTCTATTTATTCCGCGCGCTTTCATTAGCCCGAAGCTTGTTTTGGCTGAGTGTGGCGGCAATCTGCTGGGGATTCATACGACCACGTTTTAACAACCCTATCGCAAAACAGCACAAAGCTGTCGTTGGAACAGATTGGGCGCATACACTCTCAACGCTTCTTGATCGTCATTCCATCCTTGTTTCGCTAATTGCTTTCAACATCATTTTCTTCGTGCAAAACGCCCTGGACATAACCTTTCTCTGGAGCGGCGCGGATCTACCTGAAGGAATATCGCGCGCAAGATATGCCCAACAAGGAGCCTACCCGCTCATTTTTACATCCCTCCTAGCCGCCGCCTATGTCCTCATTGCCTTTCGCCCACAATGCACGCTTACCAACGCGCGTCTACTCAGAACGATGGTATCCGTCTGGGTAGGGCAGAATGTCTTTCTCGTTGCGTCGTCAATATACCGCCTGCTGGGATATATTGAGGAATATTCGCTAACCTATATGCGCGTTACAGCCTTTGTCTGGATGGGACTGGTTGCCCTCGGCCTAATCCTGATCCTGGCAAGGATATATCGCAATAAAAGCAATCTCTGGCTCATCAAATCAAATCTTTTGATGGCGTACCTTACGCTCTACATCTGTTGCTTCATAAATTTCGGCAGCATGATCGCGTTTTACAATGTGCATCATGCGCGTGGCATCACGGGTCACGGCGCCTCGCTCGATTGCCGCTATCTCTGGCAGACAATTGGTGCAGAAGCTCTGCCCGCAATTTTATGGTATATGCAGAACGATACGCAGTTCACTTCTTGTGGAACCGAGTGGGTTGATGGTTACAAAATGGAAATTTCGATTCCACAAAAATTACAGAAACTGGAAGGTTCGCTGTATGACTGGCGTCACTGGACACCCCGCAAACAACGGCTACTCGATACAATAAAATTGCAGTATCCAAATTTTGAACTAAAGACGCTGAAGACAGGCGGACCGTAAATGTCAAAAAACATCCTCATCGCCGACGATGACACACACATCCGCGACGTCATCCAATTTGCGCTTGAGAAAGCCGGATTCCGCACCGAAACGGCGGACAACGGTAAATCAGCGCTGGCGCAAGCCCGAGATGGGCATATCGACCTTGTTATCCTGGATATTTCGATGCCGGAAATGGATGGGCTGGAGGTCTGCCGTCAGCTTCGCAAAACCTCAGAACTGCCCATCCTCTTTCTGTCATCGCGCGATGAGGAAATCGACCGCATTGTCGGGCTTGAACTGGGCGGCGACGACTATCTCTCCAAACCTTTCAGCCCGCGTGAATTGGTTGCGCGCGTACAGGCTATTCTGAAGCGTTCGACCAAATCCATCACGCCGCCCCTTGCGCGACATTTGCAAAAAGGCGCGTTGCGCGTTGATATCGAAAGCTATACGGCGCACTGGCAAGGCAACGTTATCCCTCTGACAGCGACGGAATTCATGTTGTTATCAACTTTGCTGCAGCACCCGAACAAGGTTTACACCCGCGAGCAGCTGATGGATCAGGCATATAGCGGCCTCACGGTGAGTGATCGCACGATTGACAGTCACATGCGGCGCATCCGCCAAAAGTTTGTGCAGGTTGGAGCGCAAAATGTAGCCGAGACCGTTCACGGGATTGGCTATAAACTTGGAAATTGCAAGTGAAGCTGCACCCCATGCGGAGCCTGCGTCTGCGGACAGTCTTGTTGATTGTGAACCTGCTCATTCTCGTTGTGCCGCTGAGCAGCCTGTATATTTTTCATATTTATGAAAACGAGCTCATTCAGCAAACGGAGCGGGAACTTATCGCGCAGGGCATTTATATTCAGGCGCTCTACAGGAATGCCTATGATGCAAAACACGCCCCCCAAACAGCCAACAACTCAGGCATAGTCGCAACCCCAACGTCGGATAATGCCACCAGCACGGTGATTGACCCCGTACTGAACCTTTCGCTTTTCCCAATTCTGCCTGCGCGCCCTGCCGCAAAACCGTCCCCACTTTCTGTTGACAACCTGGCCAAAGAGGCCGCTCAGAGCATTTTTCCCGTCATTGACGCTGCCACACGCAAAACGCTCGCCGGTGTACGCCTCACGGATAGCCTAGGAATCGTCGTCGCTGGCCGTGAAGAAATCGGCTTGTCGCTCGCGGATATCCCGGAGATTCAGGGCGCACTTTCTGGGCGCTACACGGCAACGCTGCGGGAGCGCATATCGAAACACCCCAGCCCCGCGCTCAATTCGCTCAGCCGAGGATCGCATATCCGTGTGTTTATTGCGCTGCCCGTAACAAAAAACGAGCAGGTGATTGGCGGCATTCTGCTTTCGCGCACGCCGCGCAATATTTTAAAAGCCCTCTATGACAACCGCGCAGTCGTCTTCATGGCTGTCGCATTTATTTTTGTGGTGACAGCCTTTATTGCTTTTCTGACCTCCTACACGATAGGCCGCCCGATACTCACACTGACAAGCCAAGCCGAACAGATCACAACGGGCGGAACAAATATCAATCCAATAGCCCATCCAGTAACGAGAGAGATTGAATTGCTCTCGGAAACATTGGCAACAATGGCCAAAACGGTCGCCAGCCGTTCCGATTACATCCGAAATTTCGCCATGCACGTCTCGCATGAGTTCAAGACGCCGCTTACAGCAATACAAGGCGCGATTGAGCTGATTGGCGAACATGGCAAGACGATGACACCTGGTGAACAGCAGCGCTTTGTCGCGAATATAATAAGCGACACCGATCGGCTTAAACAGCTCATGAACAAGCTTATGGATTTGGCGCGCGCCGATGTACTGCTGGTGAAGCACGAAACATGTGAGGCAAAAGACATCCTGCACAAGCTACGGCATGATTATGCAGCGAAAGGGCTCGCTATAAACTTCACCCTACCCATGATCCCCATGAAACTCGCGATCGCTCCAGACATCGTCGAGACATCCTTTATAAACCTACTAGAAAACAGTCGGCAGCATGGCGCAAAGTCCGTACATATTGAAATCGAGCCCTCGGCAAATGGCCGCTTTATTTCCCTATCGCTTCATGACGACGGGCAGGGAATATCAGCAACGAACGTAGAAAACCTTTTTTCGCCTTTCTTTACGACCAAGCGGGATGCCGGCGGCACGGGGCTTGGCCTTGCAATCACACGTTCGCTACTCTCAGCCTATATGGCAAAAATTGACTACCGCGCTACCACGGTCGGCGCCTGCTTTGTTGTAACAATTCCATCTTTGCCATAATGATAAAGCATGTCGCAGCGACAAAGCGTTAAATAGCCTAACGAGGTATCATATTACCTCACTGCTTTTATCAGCATTTTCCTTGACGTAGCCGAGGCAGAAGCCTATCAAACCACGACTTTGCGGCGGGTGGCGGATGCCCCTGCCCTAGCTTCGGAGAGAGAGAATGGCAACGAAAACGACGAAACCAGCGGCCAAGCCCGCTGCGGACGCCGCCGCCAAACCGGCCAAGAAACCAACGGCCCGTAAGGCGACCGCGGCTGCGCCCGCCCCCACCGCTAAAAAAGTTCCGGCGGCACAAAAGAAGAATACCAAGAGCTTTACGCTGCGGCACCAGGATGTCAGCAAGCGCTGGGTGATGTTTGATGCCGATGGCGTCATTCTTGGCCGCTTGGCCAGTGCCATCGCCATGACCCTGCGCGGCAAGACCAAGGCGACTTACACGCCTTCGGTCGATTGCGGCGACAATGTCATCGTCATCAATGCCGAGAAGGTCAAGATGACCGGCAAGAAGGCGACCGACAAGAATTACTACTACCACACCGGTTATCCGGGCGGCATCAAGGAGCGCACCCGCGCCAAGATGCTGGAAGGTAAGCACCCAGAGCGCGTGATCATGCTCGCTGTGCAGCGTATGTTGCCGGAAGGCACGCTCGCGCGTAAGCAGCTCACCAACCTGCGCGTTTACAAGGGTGCGAACCACCCGCATGTCGCACAGGCTCCCACCGTGATTGATTTCGCGGCCCGCAATCCCAAGAATAAAAGAGGCTAACCATGGCTTCCGGCAAAGAACCCAAAGATACGAAGACCGAAAAGAAGACCGAGAGCAAGGCGGCCGCTCCGCGCGCCCCCCGTGCTCCACGTCCAAAGGCAGCCCCGCTGGCCGAGCTCAAGACCATCAGCAAGGCTGCGAAGCCCGCCGATGCGCCGAAGGCCGCCGCGACACAGGCTCCGGTTGATCCCAACGCACCGAAGATCGACAAGTATGGCCGCGCCTACGCCACCGGCAAGCGTAAGAACGCCATTGCCCGCGTCTGGATTAAGCCTGGCACCGGCAAGATTGTCGTCAATGGTCGCGGCGTCGAGGTCTATTTCGCCCGCCCCGTGCTGCAGATGGTTGTGCGTCAGCCCTTCTCGGTTGCCGAACGCGGCAGCCAGTTCGACGTTGAAGTGAATGTCGTCGGTGGCGGCCTCTCCGGCCAGGCCGGTGCGGTCAAGCACGGCATCTCGAAGGCGTTGACCTACTTCGAACCGGCACTGCGCCCGGTCTTGAAGAAGGCCAAGTTCCTGACCCGCGACAGCCGCGTCGTCGAACGCAAGAAGTATGGCAAGCCGAAAGCCCGCAAGAGCTTCCAGTTCAGCAAGCGCTGATTTCTGGTTGTTTGGTTATCAAAGGGCAGCCCACAAGGGCTGCCCTTTTCTTTTTAGTTGCATGATGATGCGTGGTAATTTTCACGCAGCCAATTATTTAAAGAATTCATGATGTCGATAATGAAACCAACAAATTTTTTGCTGACGCGCAGTAAATTTCTGCGGACTATCCTAAGGCGTCCACTCCTCGCAGAATTAGGCATGACGCTGCGCACCGAATTGCAGAGCACCCGCGATCTATTGAATTTCGATTCCACCAGCCCGCTGGCCGGAATGTATCACGATGAGAGAAAGGCCAGTCTAATTCAGGCTGGTGCCGGTCTCCTTACCGCCGCTGCGAGCGTTGTTTTCCCGCCTTTGGCCTTGGCTTCTCCTGCAACACTCTATAGCAGTTATAAAGCTGCAGAGTTATTTCGTCCCGTCGCCTTCACAATTGGGGCTGCGATTGGCCTCGCGGGCACGCTGTATCTCAAGCAGCCAGAAGCCATGCCGGAACCCGGGCTGATGCCGCCCGCGCCGGCCTCCACACCGGCTGCGCCGGAAAAACCCGGTGTGACATCTCTAGCCGCTACTCCTTCAGTCCTTAGCCGCGCTTAAGCAAAGCGCGGCCGCAGCAACGGAAAACTTACTGCCATCCGTTATCGTGTTAAATGCGCTTATGGAGAGCAAGCGATGCACCTTAAATATGTGTTGATAGCTGGCTTGCTGCTGGGCAACTGCCTCACCCTGCCAGCTTATGCCGAAACCGGCAAAACCACCGATGCGGACTATAATGGCCGTGATTATATCCTCTATACACCACAAGCTTTGCCAACTTCATCACCCTTGCTCATCGTTCTGCATGGCGGCGGCGGTAACGCCAACTGGATGACCCGCCACCTGAATATGAACGATATGGCCGACCGTTACGGCTTCAAGGTCGTTTACCTCAACGGTACTGGCACGGGAGGCCTACTGCTAAATAATATGCGCACCTGGAACGCCGGCAACTGTTGTGGTCCGGCGCTGAAAACCAATGCAGATGATAAAGGTTATATCGTCGGCTTCATCCAGATGATGGTACAGCAAGCCCAGGTCGATGCCAGCCGCATTTTCCTGACCGGCCATTCGAACGGCGCAATGATGAGCTATCGCCTGGCCTGCGAGATGCACGGCAAAATCGCTGGCATCGTCGCCATTTCCGGCACCGTTGGTGTTGACCGCTGCAATGCGCCGGGCTTGCCAATCCTACATATTCACGGCGCGCAAGACCCGAACGTGCCGGTGCAGGGCGGCGAAGGCAAGCTCCGCCAAACCAAGGGCGTGCATTTCCGCTCATTGGCCGAGAACGCAGCCATCATGAAAGCGGCGGGCGCTAACTATACGTTGAAGCTTGTCCCCAATGCCGAGCACAAAATTGTATCGGTGGACGAGGAACTGTCAAAAACCACCGGCGCTTCGTTGCCGGAAACGATTGCGCGTTTTCTCTTCGCTCCCCACTGAGCCAGAAGGGCGCGCCGCGGCGCGCCCTTCCTTGCCCTTACTTCGGCATTAAGACCGTGTCGATGACATGGATGACTCCGTTCGACTGCAGCACGTTGGCGATGGTGATTTGCGCCTTACCGCCTTGTGCATCCCATACCCACCACTTGCCGTCGCTGTCCTTGGTCAAGGCGATGTCCTCGCCTTGAACCGTCTTCAGCGTCGCCTTGCCGTCATGCGCCTTGGCATTCGCTTCGATATCCGCCGCCGTCATATGGCCAGACACAACGTGATAGGTCAGGATACCGGCAAGCTTGGCCTTGTTTTCCGGCTTCAGCAGCGTATCGACCGTGCCCTCAGGCAGCTTCTCAAAACCGGCATTGGTTGGCGCAAAGACCGTGAACGGCCCTTTGCCTTTGAGCGTCTCGACGAGATCCGCCGCCTTCAGCGCTGCCACAAGCGTGGTGTGGTCGGCGGAGTTCACGGCATTTTCCACGATGGTCTTGGACGGATACATGGCTGCACCACCGACCATAACGGTCTTTTCCGCCATCGCGGCGTGGTCTCCGGCCATCGCCGTCTGCGCGTACGCACCGATCGCCAGAATGGCCGCGCCCAACAGTAGGCTCTTACGCAACATTGTCATCTTCAACTCCTGTTTCTTCATGATGGATGCCGATACCGGCGATAACGACCCCTTTTTGCGAAGTCAGAGGAGATACGCGGGCAAACGGTGAAAGTTTCAAATCGTTGTCGAAAAATCGGCGCGCTCTAACCATTTATTCCGCAGAAGAGATTTTGCGGTTGGTTCTGGATTTCTGCCCCGGAAGCTGCTGTTATCGCGGCGATGCAATCTACCGAGGCTCCAAGGTCAACCACCCCCGCGCAACTCATCGAACTGCTTGGCCAGGTCGCTGAGCGGGATCGTGCGGCCTTTCAAACGCTGTATCAGGCAACCGCACTGAAACTTTTCGGCATCGTCCACCGTATCTTAAGGCGAAGAGATGCTGCCGAGGATGTCTTGCAGGAAGTCTATGTCAAAATCTGGGAGCGCGCGGGCGATTACCATAGCGGACGCGGCGCTGCCATCACCTGGATGGCGACGATTGCGCGCAACCGCGCGCTCGATGTTCTGCGTCAAAGCAAGGCAACGGTGTCGTCCGAAGACCTGCCCGATTTCGACGCCATCGCCGCAGACACGCCCCATCCCCTCGCCCGCCGCGAACAGCAGGAAGAAGCCCGCAAATTGCTCGGCTGCCTTGGGCAGTTGGAGCCGGAAAAGAAGATGATGATTTTGCTGGCCTATACGCAGGGCATGAGCCGCGATGCGCTCGCCGAACGTTTCAGCAAACCGGTTGCCACGGTTAAGACCTGGCTGCGGCGCAGTCTTGAAGCGGTCAAAGGGTGTCTCGGATCATGACCCCGACGAGTGAAGATCGCGAAGGCCTGGCCATCGAATACGCCCTCGGCACACTACCCGAAGACGCATTCCTAGCGGCGAACCAGGCACGCCAAATGGATAAATTGCTCGACCAAGCCATCAAGGATTGGGAGCGCCGCCTGTCGCCGATCCTGCTCTTGATTCCAGATGCAACGCCGTCGCCAACCGTATGGACGAAGATCGAGCAGCGCATCGAAGCGCAAGAGTCTGGCGCGACAACACAAACATCTGATTTACAAAAACTGCGCGGTCAGATGCGCTTCTGGCGCGCCCTCGCGATGATGGCTCTGCTGGCGCTACTGGCAGCCTTTGGCTTGCTGCTCCGGCCAATGCCCCAGCCGCCCGCCCCGCTCGCCCCCAACCTCGTCGCCGCGCTGCAAAAAGAAGCAACGCCGCCCGCTTTCCTCATCACTTTGGATGAAACGCAACAAGCGCTCAAAATCGTCGCGCTCGGCGAGCCCGCCCCTGCGGGCAAGGATTACGAATTGTGGATTATCGCCGACGGCTTGAAAGCGCCGCGTTCGCTTGGCGTTGTTCACCAGGATAACGCGCAGCGCCCTGCCGATTTACGCGGGCTGACGACGGCAGCAGTCCATAGCGCTACTTTGGCCATCAGCCTTGAACCGGCTGGCGGGTCGCCCACCGGAATGCCCACTGGTCCCGTGCTCTTCACAGGTAAATTTGTGACCGCCAAACTATGAGGCGGCAAAGCTTGATTTTCCTTTATCCTGAGAACGCACTAGGCTAAACAAAGTCAGTGCGGGTATGGCGGAACTGGTAGACGCGCAGGATTTAGGTTCCTGTGGGGAGACTCGTGGGGGTTCAAGTCCCTCTACCCGCACCATATTATCACCCTCGACGGCAGGCGCAGGCCTCCGGCCTGCTTGCCTACGCGCGAAAAGTCGCGTGGGCGCTCAATGCGCCACCACAAGGCTACAGAATTTTTTAAGAGAGTCTTCTGGTTTCCGGATTGGCACCCTAGTTTGGAAACAGAGAAATTTCGTACAGCCCATTCTCGTAGTCGCTACCCATGCTTACATTTGTAATTTGTTCTAGAACGTATTTATACGGGGTCTCGTCCCAAGATGCACCTGCATCAATTTGTGGGAGGAATAGATGCTTATCCGTTACCGAAACTATCCGCCCGATATAGCACTCGTCAGGATACTGTTTTTCTGTAGCTACAGCGATAAATGGGAAATGCTTATTAGCAGAAATCAACAAATTCTTCAGTGTGTCAAATCGCAGAGGTGGTGAAGGTGGTATTTTAAGTTTTCGAGCTTTTAAAACTCTTTCATACACATCACAGCGCTTTGAGGGAACTTCTAGGCTCCGAACATCTTTAATACGAAAGCAGGCATATCCATCGTACCTAAACCCGTTCCCAACTATGGCAACAAGGAAAACACCCTCCCGACACCAAGGACATAGCCGTCAACATTGCAACTTTCATAGGGA
>JAGOHT010000033.1 GCA_017996055.1 Alphaproteobacteria bacterium | reverse complement strand
ATGTTCCGGTTTATTCACTAGGGCATGATGGCAGAGACCAAACCAAGCGAACAAGACTGGCAGGTTTTCGCCGAACGCCTGGGCCACAGCTTTAAGCAAAAAAGCCTGTTGCAGGGTGCTTTGACGCATCCGTCGCTTGGCGGCGGCGGGGCGCGGCGGAAATCGGCGGGGACGCTCTATGAGCGGTTGGAATTCCTTGGCGATCGCGTGCTAGGGCTGACGGTTGCCGCCTGGCTCTATCAGCAATTTCCGGACGATAGCGAAGGTGACTTGTCCAAGCGCCACGCCGCGTTGGTCAATCGTGTGACGCTCAAGAAAATCGCGGTCGCCATTGATCTGCCAAGGTTTCTAAGGGTGGCCAAAGGCGAGCAGGCGGCGACGCAGCGTTCGCAATCTGTACTCTCCGATGCGATTGAGGCGCTGATTGGCGCCCTCTATCTCGATGGTGGCGTGGAGATGGCGCAAAAATTCATTCACCGCCATTGGCAGGAAGCGCTGGCAGCCCAAAAGCAAGCGGCGCAGTTGGCCGACCCAAAAACCGTGCTGCAAGAATGGGCGCAGGGGCGGGGACTGCCATTGCCAGTGTATAAAGTGCTTAGCCGCGAAGGTCCGGCGCATGCGCCGAAATTCATTATTGAGGTGACGGTGCAGGGTTATGCTCCGGCGCAGGCCGAAGGGGAAGCCAAGCGCGAGGCCGAAAAGAAGGCGGCGGCCGTGCTGCTCGCCAATTTAGTGAAAGCGAATCCATGACAGAAACCACGGTCAGCCGGACTTATTGCGGCTTTGTCGCCATCATTGGCGCGCCGAATGCAGGCAAGTCGACCTTGCTGAATACATTGCTCGGCCAAAAGCTGGCCATCACCAGCCCCAAGCCGCAGACGACGCGCAACCGCATTCTTGGCATCCTGACGCAGCGCAAGGCACAGATTTGCCTGCTCGATACGCCAGGCATCTTCGCGCCTCGTGACCGGCTGGATCGCGCCATGGTTGGCGCGGCCTGGCAGAGCATTGAGGATGCCGATGTCATTCTGGTGATTGTTGATGTGGCACGCGGCTTTGACCCGAAAACCAAGGCAATCATCGCGCAGCTCAAAGAACGACAGAAATCAGCTGTGCTGGTACTCAACAAAGTTGATCAGTTGGCAAAGGTCAAGATTTTGCCCGTGGCGACCGAGTTGTTCGATACCGGCATTTTCACAGAGAGTTTCATGATTTCGGCGAAGAATGGTGACGGTATCGGCGATTTGAAAAAGTATCTGGCGCGCAAAATGCCGGTTGCGCCCTGGATATTTCCCGCCGACCAGCTGACGGATATGCCATCCGCGCTGGTGGCGAGCGAGCTGACGCGTGAACAACTCTATCATCAGCTGGCGCAGGAATTGCCCTATGCGGCGGCAGTGTTGCCCACGAGCTGGGAAGAGAAGGCCGACGGCAGCGTCACGATTGGCCAAAAGATCGTGGTTCTGCGCGAAGGGCAGAAGGGCATCGTTGTCGGCAAGGGCGGGACGCAGCTCAAGCAGTTGGGTATTTCCGCGCGCCGAGCGCTGGAGGCTTTCCTGGGGCGCAAGGTTCATTTGCTGCTGGAAGTGGCGGTTGAGCCGGACTGGCAGGAACAGCGCGCTTATTATCAGCTGTTTGGGTTCGATAAACGCCCAGCTTAAATTTAGTCAATCTATTTTGAGAGCTTGCGCCTGATCACGCGCTCTGCGCATGCGCCGGTCGTTTTTACAATGTCAGCTTCAGATGGAACTATGCTGTCGCGCCTGAGCGATGCCGGGGGCGCGTTCCCAATCCTCGACCCATTTGAGAAACTCTTCGCTTGGCATGGCCTTGGCAATGGCATGACCCTGTGCCAGGTCGCAACCTTTTTCTGCGAGCATATTCCAGGCGCGCGCGTCTTCAACACCTTCGGCAACGATTTTAAGGCCTAGATTATGGCCGAGATCGATGATGGCATTGACGATGACGCGACAATCGCGGTTGCTGGCCATATCCATGACGAAGCTCTTATCGATTTTCATCTCACTGAACGGCATGCGTTGCAATTCGCGCAACGACGAAAAGCCGGTGCCGAAATCGTCGATGCCGAGTCCGATGCTGCGCAAGCGCATGCGCAAAAGCACATCCATAGTGCGGCGGGTGTCTCGCATCGCCTCTGTCTCCGTCACTTCGAGCAGCACTTGTTCGGGTGGCAGGCCGACCTTGCTGCACAGCGCGCCGATTTGATCTGGCAAAGTAAGGTCAAGCAGGCAACTGGCGGTTAGATTGATGGCAATATTCAGCGAATGGCCCGCCGCGCGCCAGCCCGCGGCGGTGGTGATGGCTTGCGTGAGTGCAAATTGGGTGAGCGGCAGCCGCATCCCGTCCTGCAGCGCATGTTCAAGAAATTCGCCGGGATAGAGCAGGCCGCGGCTGGGGTGCTGCCAGCGCATCAGCGCTTCCGCGCCGAAGACCTTTCGGTCGGCTATGCTGATCACCGGCTGATAGTGCATGGTGATTTGGCCATTGCTTAGCGCCTGCGCGATATCGGCGCTATCCATTTGCGCGATTTTGCCGCCGTTGATTTCGGTCAGGGTGGCGCGAAGCAGGCCGAGATCAATCGGTTTCTCAAAAATACCGTAGATATCGAGTCCGTGAGCGCTGCCTAGGCGGCGTGCGCTATTGAGGACGCGCAAATCGGAGCCGCTGATGAGGCAAATTTTGGCGCTGCGCACTTTGCTGGCGAGCACGCGGAGCCATTCCACCCCGTCCATGCCCGGCATCATCAAATCCAACACAATTACGTCCGGGGGCGCTGCTTCGAGCAGACGAAAGACGGTATCGGCATCTTGGGCTTGATCGACCGTATAGCCCTGTGCCTCAGCGACCTCGGTAATCAAGGCACAGATATCGGGCTCATCATCAATCGCGAGCAGACGCATGGGTTTCGTGTGTCCTTCAGGCTGCGGTTGCCGCGCTGCCACTTTCGGCAACTTGCAACTGTTCGGCGACGGCTTTTATAACGTCACTCAAGATATAGGGTTTTTCGATGAAACGCACGGGGTTATCTTGCAAGAAATCGCGCACAAAAGTCGTTAGCGTATCGCCTGTGATGAAAACGATACGCTGCCGATATTGTGGCAGCTCCGCGCAGATATGTTTGAACATTGTCGGTCCGTCCATTTCGGGCATCCGCAAATCGCTGAGGATAAAATCGAATTTTTGGTTGTGGAGTTTATCCAGTGCAATCTTGCCATTAATGGCGAAATCGAAACTGTGTCCGTCTTTGGCTAGCAAATCGGCGAGGGTTTGCGCCAGTTCAAACTCGTCATCGACAAGCAGCATCTTGAGCGGGGGCAGCTTGCCGGCCGCCGGAGCTGCTGCCGTTGAGGGCGCTGCCACTTCAGCCTTTGCCTGAAATTGTTCGGGTATAGGCAAGTGAATATAGAAAGTCGCGCCGCCGCCAGGCGTGTCTTGCAGATTGAGCTGTCCGCCATGCGACGTAACGATATTAAGGCAGAGCGAGAGGCCGACCCCCGTGCCGGTGCCCGGTGCTTTGGTGGTGAAGAAGGGTTCGAAAACCCTCACCTTGATATCGTTCGGAATTCCCGGGCCTGTATCGGCGACACTGATACAGGCATGGCCGGTTTCCTTATCGACGAAACTCTTCACGGTAATGAAGCGGGAACCTTTCCAATCCTTCATGGCTTGCGCGCCATTGAGGACAAGGTTGGAGATCACCTGGGTGAACTGATCCTGATCACCGATGATCTGTGGGAGGCGCTCCTCGAGCTCCAGCTTGAGCTGGACATTCTCGGTGCGCAGCGGATAGGTCAGCAGTTCGAGCGCCTGATGCACCGCGTCATTGAGCTGCATCAGCTTATGTTCCGGTGGTTTGCGACGGGCAATCGCGAGGAAGCTCTTGACGATACGGCTGCAGCGCTCGGCGGCGGTGAAAATCTTATCGCCGCGCGCCGCGATTTTTTCATCCTGCACGGTTTCTTTCAACAAGGTTGCCTGGCCGACGATGACCGAGAGAGGGTTGTTGAGTTCGTGTGCGACGCCTGCCAAGAGGCCGCCGAGTGCAGCCATTTTCTCGCTCTGCTGTAGCGCCTCCTGCTGCTTGGCGATTTGGGCTTCCGCGCGCTTGCGTTCGCGCAAATCATAGAGACCAATTACGGCGGCGGCTTCGTTCTGATAATCAATAAGGCGTGCCGAAATAGCCACCGGCATCGTGCTACCGTCATAATGATAGAGCGTGGCTTCCTGCATATCGAGATGCTTGGCGCTGCCAATGTTACTCAGTAGTTCATTGGTCGCGGCACCCAGTAGCCGGTGCAGGCTGTTGCCGATGAGGGCTGACTGCGGGATTTGCACCAATGGCTCTGTCCCTGGGCTGGCATACATGATCGCGCCATTCGCCAGCTTGACGATAAGCACCGGCACTGGATGGGCCTCGGTGATGCTACGGAAGCGCGCTTCGCTAAGCCGCATCGCATGTTCACTTTGCTTCTTTGCCGTAATATCACCGAAAGCGCCGACCATACGCACAACGTTTTTGCTGCGGCGGTCCCGAATGGCGACGGCGGTTGCGAAAATCCACACTGGATTACCGCTACTGCGCCGGACGCGGAATTCGGCGCTCACGGCATGTTTGTCGCTGCGACGAAATTGCCGCATGGTCTGGTGCAGCTTCAACCGATCGGCGGGCTCAATGAGCCGCCACAATTCGCGCAAGCCTTTGGCGTCACCGCTCAGGCTGCGTCCAACAATGCGCTTGAAACGTTCGGAGAAATATATCTTCCCACCTGGAATATCCCAGTCGTAAAGACCTTCATTCGCACCTTGCGTTGCTAACGAGAAGCGCTCGTTACTGCGCTGCAGGGCGCGTTCCTTGGTCTCCTGCTGCACGATGAATTGTTGGGCGATAACGGCGGCGAAGATGATGGCTGCGACTGCGGCCGCCGCATAAAGCATGTTGTCGGCGACTACGCGCGGCAAAGTGATAACGTGCATTTGTGTGGCTGGCACCGCCAGGCTACCGGCGAGGAAAACGGTGAAGGCAAGCATATGCGTCAAACTGCCATTGATGCCGCGCACGGCGCCGACGATACCAATCATCAAGAGCATTCCCATATTGAGGGCGCTGATCATCGGCATGGCGAGTTGCATCTGTTCCCGCATGAAAATGCCCGCGGTTACTAGCCCGACCGCTTCAAAGCCCATGAGGCCGAAGAGCGCGGTGCGAAGGGTCGGCAGATGCGATTCAAGATCAAGGAAATTGATGGTGAAGCCGAGGCAGAGCAGGAAAAACCCCAGCATGGTGGCGTTGCGGATAGCTTGTTGCAGCACTTCATTATTCAGGCCGGCGGCGACCATCATCATCGGGCTGGTGAAGACCATATGCACTGTTAAGATAAGCAACATCATCGAGAGCAGAAGCTGGCTCAGGTGGCGGAAGACCAGCCAGATGAAGAACAAGTAAGCCGCGGCGGTCAGCATGGTGCCGGCGAGGACTCCGAAAATTACGCCACTCATCACCGGTCTTATCAGCAGGGGGAGTCCCTCTAACGGAGACTCCACGGCAAACGCAGCTGGACTGTCGAGCAATAGCGTTGCCAGCAGGAAGAACAGCGCAAAGCGCAGCGTTTCCTTCGCAAGTGCACAACGCATGGCATCGCGCCGCGCGGATGGGGCTGGAAATATTCGCATTTGCCGCTTATGGTGGCGCGCTAAGATTAAAAAGTGCTTTATTCAAGCCGAAGCCTTTAGCCATTTCCTGCCCTTAACCGATGGAAAACCAATGCAGCCGACCGACCAAAAGATTACTGATGAAGAAGCGCTTGCCCTGCACGCCTCAGGCCGCCCTGGAAAGCTGCAAATCACCCCGACGAAGCCGCTGACCACTGCGCGTGACCTTTCGCTGGCCTATTCGCCTGGCGTAGCCGTGCCCTGCCTGCGAATCGCGGAAAATCCCGACGCTTCTTATGATTATACGGCGCGCGGCAATATGGTGGCGGTCATTTCCAATGGCACGGCGGTTCTCGGCCTCGGCGACCTCGGTGCGCTGGCCTCCAAGCCGGTTATGGAGGGCAAGGCCGTGCTCTTCAAGCGCTTTGCCGATGTCGATGGTATCGATCTTGAGGTCGACACCAAAGATGTTGAAGAATTCATTAACTGCGTGAAGTTCCTCGGCCCGTCTTTCGGTGGCATCAATCTCGAAGATATCAAAGCACCGGATTGTTTTATTATCGAGCAACGTCTGCGCGAGATCATGGATATTCCGGTGTTCCATGATGACCAGCATGGCACCGCGATTATCGCGGCGGCTGGGCTCATCAATGCGCTCGATGTCACGGGGCGCGATATCAAGAAAATCCGCATGGTGGTCAATGGGGCAGGGGCTTCGGCCATCGCCTGCGTCGAACTATTCAAGACGGTCGGTGTGCCGCATGAGAATGTCATCATGTGCGACACCAAGGGGGTTATCTTTCAGGGCCGCACTGAGGGTATGAACCAGTGGAAATCTGCCCATGCCGTGCCAACGAAGGCGCGGACACTCGCCGAAGCCGCCGTTGGCGCGGATGTGCTCGTAGGCTTGTCGGCAAAGGGCGCGTTTACGTCAGAGATGATTAAGAGCCTGGCGAAGCAGCCGATCATTTTTGCGATGGCGAATCCCGACCCGGAAATCACGCCGGAAGAGGTGCGCCAGGTGCGTGGCGATGCCATCGTGGCGACGGGGCGTTCTGACTACCCCAATCAGGTCAATAATGTCTTGGGATTTCCCTACATCTTCCGCGGGGCGCTCGATGTGCGCGCTTCCACCATTAATGACGCGATGAAAATCGCGGCGGCGCGCGCTGTCGCAGAACTAGCGCGCGAAGATGTGCCGGACGAAGTTGACGCCGCCTATGGCGGTCGCCGTCTGCGCTATGGTCAGGATTATATTATTCCGGTGCCGTTTGACCCGCGCCTGATTGTCAAGATTCCGTCTGCAGTCGCCAAGGCGGCAATGGAAAGTGGCGTCGCGCGCAAACCGCTGAATGACCTTGCGGCCTATGAGCGCAGCCTGAGGGCGCGGCTTGACCCGACATCCAACAGCCTTGAAGGCATTTTCGAAACGGTGCGGAATAATCCGCGCCGTGTTGTCTTTGCCGAAGGCGAGGAAGAACGCACAATCCGTGCTGCGCTGCAATTTAAGGCGGCAGGTTATGGCACGCCTGTGCTGGTGGCACGCGAGGAAGTGGTGAAAGAAAAAATCGCGGCGATGCAGTTGCCGGAAGGCGTAGAGTTGGAGGTGCATAATGCGCGCCTATCGCGCCATAACCGCCAGTATACGGATTTCATTTATGGCCGTCTTGGTCGCCGTGGCTATATGCAGCGCGACTGCCAGCGCATGATCAACCAAAATCGCAATGTTTTTGCTGCCACGATGGTGGCGCATGGCGATGCTGATGCGGTGGTTACCGGCCTGACGCGCAATTTCATCGTCTGTTTTGATGATGTGCGCAAAGTCTTCGATGCCGATCCGTCGTCCGGGGCGTTTGGCCTCTCGATGGCGATTGCGCCAGACCGCACTGTATTCCTCGCCGATACGGCGGTGAATATAGAGCCGAGCGCGCCACGTCTTGCCGAAATCGCTATTCATACGGCGGCCTGGGCGGAGCGCATGGGGCATCAGCCGCGCGTGGCATTTCTGTCTTATGCCAATTTCGGTCAGCCGCAGCGCGGCAAGGCGCAGACCATCCGCGAGGCCATTCAGCTGCTCGATCAGCGCAAGGTCGATTTTGAATATGACGGAGAAATGTCGGCGGATGTCGCGCTTGACGGCGCGTTAATGAAGCAGCTCTATCCGTTCTGCCGCCTGTCGAGCGCTGCCAATATACTTATCATGCCCAATTTGCAGTCGGCGCATATTAGCGCGAAGATTCTCCATCGCTTGGGACGCGGCACGATGATTGGCCCGATTATGCACGGGCTGAGTCATTCGGCGCAGATGGTGCAAATGGGCGCGACGGTTGCTGATTTGGTGACGACAGCCGTGTTCGCCGCCTACGGCGCGCTGAAGAAGTAGTCAAAAATGCATGAGGTTTTTAGTGCGGTGCCTTGAGTGCGCAAGTCAGGCCGAGAGTCTTGTCCGCTGGTAGGGTCAGCAGGATAGGTTTGCCACTCAGCCCAATCTTGTTGCTGGCGAGGGCTGTTTGGTTGCCAAAAATGTCCTTTGCTTCAGCAACGTAGCCTGCAATGTGTAGCTCGACGGTTGTCGGCGCATCTGTCCAGGCCACGACCCAATGGGGTGCGTCATCCACTCGACTGCCAAAGTGTAGGGCGTGTTCATGCGGGCTGCAGTCTTGTAAAATATCGGCGCTAAGTAAGGGCCGGTGGCGCAGCAAAGGCCAAACCGTTTCAAACATCCGGAGTGTGGGTTTTGCTTCGCCCTTGAAATTGACAATACCGAAATTATCTTCCCACTCATAGGCGTCGGTGCCGCGATCGCGCCAATCGTAAATCACCGTGAGTGGTACGCCGTAAGCCAGGTTAGTGAGATACATGCGCAGCATGAGCGCTGCTTGTTCCTCGCCGGTGAAATCGCGCCAGTGCTGCGTTACCGGAATTGTATCGTGTGATTTTGCGATGCTGTAGCCCCATTCATCGACTGCGATCGGTACGGGCGGTTTATCTTTGGGCTGCCATGGGTCGAGTGCTGCCGCGACAGTCGCAAAATCCTGCGGTGCGGTTTCCGGTACGGCGGAACGATAGGGGTGGATCGTGAACCCGTTAAGGCACGGGAGTGCATTGGCATTGGTGAACAGGCCGCGCAGGAAAGGGAGGTCGATATCGCCTTCACCGTGCGCGCCGAGCGCGGGACCCATAATCTTTGCGTCGGGGCTGACTTTGCGGATAGCGCTGCATGTGGCGGCCAGCAATTCACCGAAGCGGGCGGCATCAACGGTTGGGGCATAGCTGCCGTTGAAGTCCGGCTCGTTCCAGATGTGCCAGGTGATGGCCTGGTTGCCATAGAGCGCTTCATAATGTTCAACGGTCGCTGCTGCGAAGGCTGTGAAAGCTGCAATCGCTTCGGAGGTGCGTGGTGATGGAATACGCAAGCTCTCCGGCCTGCCGGGGGGCGCGATATTCACGGATTTGCCCGTATAGAGGCTATTTCCCTCATGCAAGGTGACATCGGCGCGCAAACCGGCGGCGATGATGGCAGCAAGTGCAGCGTCTGGCGTCGTGAAGGCATGATCTGGGGTGTAATCATCGGCGCTGGGGTGTCGCGGAATGTTCAAATCCCAACGATAGGCGTCTTTGCTCTGCTCCACTTGATACCAGGAAATACCGGTGCGAACGCGGGCGATACCTAGGCTCGCGATTTTCACCAGCTCTTCTGATGTAATGCGCTCAATCTTGATATTGATGCCGAAATCATCGCCGAAGCGGCGCTGGAGTTCACTGGCGTTGGCGTTGCCGGACAGGCTGTGCGCCAAGGCAAGCGCCAATATCCAGACGGTTGTTCTCATGTCACGACGGAAGCAAGCGGGCGATGCAGCTGTTGTTTGAGCCAACGACCTAGCCCCCTTTCCAACAGACGGTAGCTTATAGTGGCAGCAATGAGTGTGCCGACAAGGCCGAAAACACCGAAACAGGTGATGCCGAGCCAGACCGGCAGCCCAAGCTTGCCGATGATGATTTTGATCATCACGAGGCGGAGCGGAAACATCACAACCGGATGGATAAGGTAAAAGCTGTAGCTGATATCGCCGAGATATTGGCTGATGCGGTGCCGTAGAATTCCATCAAACAGCGAACCACCACGGGTGAGCCCCATGAAGAATACCCATCCTGGTAAGATGCCGAGGAGATGTAGGTGGCTAAGTGAGAAATCCAGGGTTGGACCGCGCACACCGCGATCGATACTGGTGACGAAGCCGTGCAGACAGAGCACAGCAAGCAGAGCAAGTACCGGCATCAACCGCGGGATGCTGAGCGTCGGCGGTTGCTTGCTGTGTAGTAGCTTGTAAGTCACTGCACCGACAAGGAAATAGCCAGCCGTAGGGTAGAGCAGAATGGCGCAGCCGATAAGGCAAGCGGTGATCGTGTTGCGCATCGGCAGCTGCTTTGCCGCCATGAAATAAATCAATGCACTGAGCAGATAGAAGGTCGCTTCGTAGGAAAGCGACCAGGCGTTGAGTTGCAATAGCGGCAAATCAAAAATGCCAGGAAGGAAAAGAGCGTTGGCCACAAAAGCTTGCAGCCAGGCGCCGATGCCAATTCCGGTCAGCCATTTGTAGCCGAGGAAGGGGGCGGCTAGGAAAAGAGGGATGTGGAGTGCCAGAAAGACCGGATAGATGCGGATGGCGCGGTCGATAAGGAAGTTTTTGATATTGGCATGACGTAGCAGACTGCCGGTTATCAGATAGCCGCTAATCATGAAGAAAAGCTCGACGCCGCCGGACAAGGCCTGGAGCGCGATGCGCGCGGGCAGGGCTGCTTCCGTAATCACATCGCTGGTCACGCTCATGTCATAGACATGAAACAGGAAGACCATCAGCGCCGCCAGCCCACGCAGGCCATGGATGTTCGGATTCTGCGCGGCACGCGGCGCGGTCACGGTGGCGGTTTCAGATGGGGTTGCCCCAGAGGTCATAGGCGTCGGCCTTCGTAATGTTGACATTTTGGATGCTGCCGATGGCAGGTGGTGTTTTTCCGGCTTTGACATAGACAACGCCGTCGATCTCCGGCGCGTCGGCGGGGCTGCGGCCCGCAGCCCATTGGCCTTCATGCCGATCGATGATGACTGGTACGGTCTTACCAACTTTTGCGGCGAGGCGCTCTGTGCTGATGGCCTGCTGCGCCTGCATCAACCGGTGCCAGCGTTCTTCCTTGATTGCATCGGGTACGGCAGCTGCGATAGCATTGGCATCGGCACCAGCGACGGGCTCATACTTGAAGCAGCCGACGCGGTCGAGCTGTGCCTGCTGCAGCCAATCGAGTAGAATATCGAAATCTTCTTCTGTCTCGCCAGGGAAGCCGACGATAAAGGTTGAGCGAATGGTGAGGTCGGGGCAAATGCTGCGCCAGCGGGCAATACGCTCTAGTGTTTTGTCCTGATGCGCCGGACGCTTCATCGCCTGCAACACGCGCGGGCTCGCATGTTGGAAGGGGATATCGAGATAGGGCAGGATTTTCCCCGCCGCCATCAGCGGCAATACGGCATCGACATGCGGGTAGGGATAGACATAGTGCATCCGCACCCAGATGCCGAGCGTGCCGAGCGCTTCGGCGAGATCGATGAAGCGCGTGGCGTAATCTTTGTCATGCCAGCGGCTTGGCGCATATTTCAAATCCAAACCATAGGCGCTGGTGTCCTGCGAAATGACCAGCAGCTCTTTGACACCGGCCGCCACCAGCTTCTCTGCCTCGCGCATCACTTCGCCTAGTGGGCGGCTTACCAGATCGCCGCGTAACTTTGGGATGATGCAAAAACTGCAACGGTTGTTGCAACCTTCTGAAATCTTGAGATAAGCATAATGCCGCGGCGTGAGCTTCACGCCTTGCGGCGGCACCAAATCGAAAAACGGATCATGCTGCGGCGGCGCGACGTCATGTACGGCCTGCACGACCGTCTCATATTGCTGCGGTCCGGTAATGGCATGGACGTTGGGATACTGTTTGCGGATGACATCTGGTTCCGCGCCCAGGCAGCCAGTGACGATGACTTTGCCATTTTCGGCCATCGCTTCGCCAATCGCGTCGAGCGACTCGTTACGCGCCGTATCGAGGAAGCCGCAGGTGTTGACGATGACGACATCTGCACCGGCATAATCGGGGGAGAGTGCATAACCCTCGGCGCGCAGCTGCGTGATGATGCGCTCGCTATCGACCAGCGCTTTAGGGCAGCCCAAGCTGACGATGCCGACTTTTGGAACGGCTTTCGTAGCTTTTGGCGCCGTGGTTTTTACGGTTTTTGGCATGGGCGGTGATGTAAAGCATTTTAGGAGCAGCGTCATGACTAATTTTAGGGCTGGCGTTACCTAGTGTGCCAATATTAGACACCGCACAATTCGTTTGACACCATCCGCTAAAGCTGTGCATCTTCCCAGCCAGTTTTACGGCCGCACTGTCCAAGGAATGCCGCGGGTTGCACCGGTCGAAAACGCGGCACGTCGCTAAAGTGGCGCCGGGTCTTTACCAACTTAAGACAAGGGAATACAAATATGGCAGTCGGTACGGTCAAGTGGTTTAACCCCACCAAGGGCTATGGTTTCATTCAACCGGAATCGGGTGGTCCGGACGTGTTTGTTCATATCAGCGCGGTGGAAGCCGCCGGTATGGGCTCGCTGAACGAAGGCCAAAAGATCAGCTACGAGTTGGTCACCAGCAAGGGTAAGACCTCCGCTGGGAACCTGAAGGCCGCTTAAGTCGCAGCTTTCATAAGGTTTAGAAACGCACGAAGCCTCTGGTTTCGTGCGTTTTTCTTTGTCTAGAAAACGGGCAATTTCACTTTATAGTTTCATTGTAACAGTCTGAAATACCATCATTAAGTTTTTCTTGCGGTATGAGTTGCAACTATTAATTTTTGGTGTTTGTGCTTCTAAAAACCAGCCTTTTCCGTTATGGTGCGCCCAGTTTTAGGCAGGAGTTGGCCGTGTTACGCAATCAAGTCTATCAATATAACAGTCCGGCACAGCAACCTCTTTTGGGTGGGGCGCATAGCGAGCTAGAGTCTGTCATCGGGCAGGGCACAGAGGCTTTGCTGAAACTGCAACATGCTGATGGCCATTGGGCGTTTGAGCTGGAAGCCGACGCCACAATTCCGGCCGAGTTTATTCTTTTACAACATTTTCTGAACGATATTGACCAGCCATTGCATGAGCAGATGGCGGTCTATCTGCGACGCATTCAAGGTGCGCATGGCGGTTGGCCGCTGTTTCATGATGGCGATTTTAACATCAGCGCCAGTGTGAAGGCCTATTTTGCCTTGAAATGTGTCGGCGACCAGATTGATGCACCGCACATGGTGCGGGCTCGGGCGGCCATTCTGGAGCATGGCGGCGCTGCTACCAGCAATGTCTTTACCCGCATTCAGCTGGCGCTCTTTGGCGCCGTACCCTGGCGGGCCGTGCCGGTGATGCCGGTCGAAATGATGTTTCTGCCGCGCTGGTTCCCGTTCCATCTCTCCAAGGTGGCCTATTGGTCGCGCACGGTCATTGTGCCTTTGCTGGTGCTGATGGCGGTGAAGCCGCGCGCCGCCAATCCGCGCCAGGTGCGCGTCGATGAGTTATTCGTCACGCATCCGGAGCAGGTGAAGGACTGGAACACCAATCATAACAAGTCGGTCATGGTGCCGATTTTTGCCGGTCTTGATAAAGTTTTGCGTGCGGCTGAGCCTTATTTTCCGAAGTCGTTGCGCGCCAAGGCGATTCAAAAGTGCTTGGTCTGGGTCAAGGAACGCCTTAATGGCGAAGATGGGGTGGGCGCGATTTATCCGGCGATGGCCAACACGGTCATGATGTATCATGTGTTGGGGTATCCTAAGACACATCCGGATGCCGCTGTTGCCTGGAAGGCGATTGAAAAGTTGCTTATTCGTGGTGCAAAGGAATCCTATTGCCAGCCATGTCTTTCGCCGGTCTGGGATACGGCGCTGGCGGCGCATGCGCTGATGGAAGTTGGTGGCGAAGCCTATGATGCTGTGAGCCGCGCCTGTGACTGGCTGCGCGACAAACAAATCACCGAAGTTAAAGGCGATTGGGCCGATGTGCGCCCCAATCTGGTGCCTGGTGGTTGGGCTTTCCAATATGAAAACCCGCATTACCCTGACCTCGACGATACTGCCGTCGTGGTGATGGCGCTTGATCGTCATGATTGGCGCGCTTATCGGCCTCAGAACAGCCTGGCGGAAAGCTGGGTCTTGGGGATGCAGTCGAAGAATGGCGGCTGGGGCGCGTTTGACGCCGACAATACCTGTTATTACCTCAACCACATTCCCTTTGCTGATCATGGCGCGTTGTTGGATCCGCCTTCGGCGGACGTCTCGGCGCGATGCCTCAGTATGCTGGCGCAGCTGGGTTATCCCAAGAACCACCCGCAGGTGGAGCGGGTGTTGCGCTATTTGCGCAAGGAGCAGGAAGCGGAAGGCTGCTGGTTTGGCCGCTGGGGCACGAATTATATTTATGGTACCTGGTCGGTGCTCTGCGCGCTTAACGCTATTGGCGTTGACCGGCAGGACCCCATGGTGCGCCGAGCGGTTGACTGGCTCGTGAAGATGCAGCGCATCGATGGTGGCTGGGGCGAAGATGGGGCGTCCTATTGGCAGGACAAACCGAAAGGCGAGGGCAGGGTCAGCACGCCAGCGCAAAGCGCTTGGGCTTTGTTGGGGCTGATGGCGGCGGGCGAGGTTGCACACCCGGCTGTCAAGCGCGGCATTGAATATCTCATCGATACACAGGACGAATCCGGCCTGTGGCAGGAGCAGCATTATACGGCGGTCGGTTTCCCACGCGTGTTCTATCTGCGCTATCATGGTTATCGCGCGTTCTTCCCGATTTGGGCCTTAGCGCGTTTCCGTAACCTTCAGCAGAGCAACCAACCCGCTTTGACGCTCGGGATGTAAAAACCTGATTTAGTTGCCCCCGACTCGCCCTATAATTGCCGAGCTTATTATTTTTCTGGGAGGAGGCTTTAATGAGCGCGCGTGATGGTATTACGGTAGTGGGTTATGAGGGCGGCGAATATGTTCGCCAAGTGCAGACGTTGTTTCCCGCCCATGTTCGCGACAGTGTCGTGGTGCGCGGAACGTCGGAAAGTGGGAAGCCTGTCGTGCGAATTGCGCCCGATCGCCCCGCCCAAATGATGGCGTCTGCTGAGTCGCCGACCAAGCAGCTGGGCTAAAACACTGCAGGGTTTGATTACAATAAATAGTACGGCAGCCTCTGGCTGCCGTAGTTTTTTATAAGCCGGTTTCTCAGTCGCTAATCGACGCGACAATAATTTGTTTCATCGTGTCAGCAATATTGAATCGAATAAGAGCCCTTTTGCGAAACTAAAATGCTGTCGCGTTCAACAAAAAAGTTGTTGCCGCTCTTGGCGAAAGTAATTGGCCGTCATATGCTTGCTCTGCATCAAACTAAGGGAGGTTAGTGATGAGTGGAGAAAATTTGGTGGGGCGTCAGCAGTTGGCGCAAAGTGCTGTTGCTCCGGGCGTGAATGTGACCGTCACGGGTGTGCGTCCGGAAGATGGCAAGACCATCGCTCGTGTAGAACCGGCTCGTCCTCAATTGCAGCAAACG
>JAGOHT010000032.1 GCA_017996055.1 Alphaproteobacteria bacterium | reverse complement strand
CGTTGAAGCAACAGAGCAAAAACTTTTTCAACTCGCCCAAGCTGATGATGCCGGCCGCAGCGCCATCGCGCTTAACCAGGCGCTCTCGGCCTCTATACGGCAGGCGGAAATCGCCTTTAAGCGCGCCAGCCACATTACCGGCGTGACGACAGGCCTGCGCGATCTCGACCACAAGCTCGCAGGCTTGCATAAATCCGACTTGGTCATTCTGGCAGGTCGTCCGGCGATGGGAAAAACCGCTCTCGCTACCAATATCGGCATCGCTGCCGCCCGCGCAGCGCGCGACAGCGGTGGCAAAGACGGCGCAGGCGTCATCTTTTTCTCGCTGGAAATGTCAGCGGAGCAGGTTGCCCTGCGTCTGCTCGGCGAATTCACCGCCATCTCATCCAACGACATCCGCGGTGGACGTCTAACAAACGAGGATTTCGGAAAATTCGTGCAGGCCACTTCCGAACTCGGCAATCTTTCCTTCTTTATCGACGATACCCCTGCCCTGTCCATCGCCGCCCTACGGACGCGGGCGCGTAGGCTTATCCGGATGCACGGCTCAATCGGCCTTATCATCGTTGACTATCTGCAGCTCTTGCGCGGTACGGCGCGTCGTGACGATAACCGTGTGCAGGAAATTTCGGAAATCACCCGTGGGCTTAAGGCGCTGGCGAAGGAAATGCATGTGCCGGTGCTCGCGCTTTCACAGCTCTCGCGCAACGTCGAAAATCGCGAAGATAAACGCCCGCAGCTCGCTGATTTGCGCGAATCCGGCTCGATCGAGCAGGATGCCGACGTGGTCATGTTCGTCTATCGCGAAGAATATTATCACGCGCAGAATGAGCCGAAGCGACGCGAAAACGAAAGCGACGACGCCTTCAACAGCCGTCATCAGCGTTGGATGGAGCAAGGCGAGAAAATCCGCAACATTGCGCAGGCAATTATCGGCAAGAACCGTCATGGCCCCACCGGCACGGTGGCGATGCACTTTGACGGGCGCTATACGCGCTTCTCCGACCTCGAACAACGCTACGATATCCCCGAATGACACACAGCATCGTTGGCACTCTGACCGTGGATCTGGCCGCAGTCGCGGCGAATTATCGCGCGCTTTCAACCCGCGTCGGGCAGGCACAGACGGCAGCCGCGGTCAAAGCCGATGCCTATGGGCTTGGCATGGCGCAGGTGGCGCCGGCTTTGGCGGCGGCAGGATGCGATTATTTTTACGTCGCACATCTTGAAGAGGCGCTGATACTGCGAAAGCTGCTCCCAAACGTCACCATCGCCGTGCTGCATGGTATTGCCTCGGCCGACCAATCGCTTGCCAACCAAGAACGCTTGCTGCCCGTTCTGTGTGACATCGCGAGCATCAGGGCATGGCACGAACACGCCCAGGTGCTTGGACAAACACTGCCGGTGACTATCCATCTCGATACCGGGATGAATAGGCTGGGGCTACCAGCGGATGAAAGAGCACTGCTCGCAGAATCGCCCGCGCTCCTTGCAGGCCTTGAGGTGCGTTTCTGGCTGAGCCACCTGGCCTGCGCTGACGAGCCGCAGCATAATTTAAACACCCGGCAGCTTTCGGCCTTCCGGAATGCGCTCGCCAGCTTGCCCAAAGCGCCAGTCAGCTTTGTTAATTCATCTGGTATTTTCCTCGGTGCCGACTATCATTTTGATCAGGCACGCCCTGGCTGCGCCCTTTACGGCATCAACCCGACACCAGAGCAGCCCAACCCGATGCTGCCGGTCACCAGCCTGACAGCGCCTATTATCCAGTTGCGCCCGCTTTTGTCCAACGCGACCGTAGGCTATGGCGCAAGCTGGCGGAGCAAACGCCAGGGGCTTTTGGCGGTTCTCCCCGTGGGATATGCCGATGGCTTCTCCCGCGCGCTAAGCAGCAAAGGTACGGTCTATTTCGGCGACTATGCAGCGCCAATCGTTGGTCGGGTTTCGATGGACCTCATCACCGTCGATGTGACGGAAGTGCCAGAACATCTGTGCCAGCCAGGCATGGTGGCGGAGTTGTTCGGCAAACATCAGGAGGTCGATGCCGTCGCCACTGCCGCCAACACCATTGGTTACGAGATTCTCACCAATCTCGGACGGCGCTATCGGCGTATTTATAAGGACGCCGCTTGAGCGTCGCGTGAATCTTTGCCATGATGCGCCCGACTTCTGCCGCGACCTGTGCGGCATTCACGAGGACGGCATGAACACTACCAACCCGCTCGCACTGCTGGGGCGAACGCTGCTTGAGTTTCTGCAAGCTGCCGGGCAGTTCGCCATGTTCCTCTTTGTCAGCGTCAGCCATGTCTTTCGCCCGCCCTATCATTTCCGACAACTGCTCCGTCAGATCGTCGATATCGGTTACTACTCGTTGCCAGTCGTCGGGCTAACCACGCTTTTTGCCGGTATGGTGCTAGCGCTACAGACCTATACCGGCTTTGCGCGGTTCAACGCGGAAAGCGCGATTGCCAATGTCGTCGTGCTCTCCATCACACGCGAGCTTGGCCCGGTTCTGGCCGGGTTGATGGTGGGCGGGCGCATCGGCGCTGCTATAGCCGCCGAAATCGGCACCATGCGGGTGACCGAGCAGATTGATGCGCTGACAACTCTTTCTACCAACCCCTATAAATATCTGGTGGTGCCGCGCCTACTGGCGGGCACCCTAACGCTGCCACTACTCGTGCTGGTTGGTGATATCATTGGGGTTTTTGGCGGTTATGTTGTCAGCGTCTATCGCCTGGACATGAATGCCGCGAATTATATCCGGCAAAGCTGGGAATTTGTGCAATTCATGGATGTCTTCTCTGGCCTGGTCAAAGCGGCAGTCTTCGGCTTCATTATCGCTCTAATGGGCTGCTACAACGGTTATCATTCGCGCGGCGGCGCGCAAGGGGTTGGCGCGGCGACGACTAACGCGGTTGTCTCGGCCTCTATCTTGATTTTAATTTCGAATTACGTCCTGACCGGCCTGTTCTTCGTGGGGAAGTGAATGCTGGATAACGCAACCCCACCCGCCTCTGCGCCTGTCAAAATAGCGCTGACCAATGTGCATAAAGGCTTCGGAGCCAAGCGTGTCCTTAACGGAGTCAATCTCGACATCCGGCGCGGTGAGTCCGTGGTCATCATCGGAGGTTCCGGCACTGGCAAATCGGTGATGCTCAAATGCATTCTTGGCTTGCTGCAGCCCGATAGTGGTACAATTGCCGTCGATAGCATCGAGACGACACATATCAGAGGTCGCTCCCGTGATAGCCATCTCGCCAAATTTGGCATGTTGTTTCAGGGCGCCGCTTTGTTTGACTCTTTGCCGGTGTGGGAGAATGTAGCCTTCAAGCTGATTCAAGGCAGCGGCATGAAACGCCAGCAGGCGCTGGAACTCGCGGTCGAGAAGCTGGCATCAGTCGGTTTGGGAGCTGATGTCGCCATGCTCTTCCCTTCCGAATTATCAGGCGGGATGCAAAAGCGCGTCGCGCTTGCCCGCGCCATCGCGGCAAAACCGGAGATTATCTTTTTCGATGAACCCACCACCGGTCTTGACCCCATCATGGCAGATGTCATCAACGAGCTCATCGTGAAATGTGTGCGCGAGCTAGGCGCGACGGCTCTATCCATCACCCATGACATGGCGAGCGCGCGCAAGATCGCCGATCGTATCGCCATGCTGCATGCTGGACAAATTATCTGGCAAGGGCCGCGCGACCGTGTTGACGAATCCGGGAACCCGTATGTTGACCAATTTATTCATGGCCGTGCAGAAGGCCCGATTCAAATGCAGCTCATGAAAGTATAGGACACAGATTTTAACTTTGGGTACGCCCCTTTCGGCGCTAAATTGCCCGCATAACAGAAGGGTATTTTGGTGCCAGTGTTATGCGTGATTTTTTCTCAAAATCCTATTTAACACCCCAGGCTTTGGGTGAAGGCGTGGTCGCTGCCTACCAAAGCGCGGCGAAGCAAAGCCTGACGACCCTCTGGCAAAGGACAATCAGCCTCAATGGCGTTCCTGGCGATCATTGGACGGCACAACAGGGCGGAGTTATTGCCCGCACGCTCGACAAAAACGAAGGCACACCGCTCCCCGTTCTCCTTGATCAATCAGGCCAAGCGACACCCCAAACAGTTTCCGGCATCGGCGGCGAGCCCATGGCCGATCGCGTTGCCCGAACTCGTCAACTCTTGGAAGCGGAGCAACGGCATCGGCGCGATAAAGCCCGATTGCAAGAAGCTCAGCGTGAACGGACATTACTTGAAGCCAAGCATGACGAAGCTCGCCGCCCGGGTTTGCTCAAGCTCGCCGCTAGCATTATCAGCAAAACTTTCGATGAAGGCCTCATCGCGCAACAAAGAGCCATCATGGCCGAATACGCAGCGCGGCGAAAACGTGATTCCGATGAACTGCAAGCATTACTCAAAAAACAGCAAGATGAACGACAACAGCTGCTGCCAAAGAACAACCCGGTCATGGCACGACCAGCAGGCAAGCCTGACGCGATCGATCTTGTTACGCGACAGGAGCTGGTTAACACCCACATTCTGGCACAGGCGACCAAACTAATCCTGAAAGAGAAGCCTTTACCTGGCATTCAAACCGGCCTGCTCAGCTTCGCCGCTTTGACACAAAGTCTGCAGCAGGGCAATCCGCAATTGGGGCTTCTTAGCGCACAGACAGCCGATTGGGTCAAAGATGACAATTCAATCGGCAAGATACGCGCCGATGCGCGCGTCATGGCCTTCGGCCTTTCCGTGGATTCAGCCCTTGAGGAAACAACCCGTCTGGAGCGTCAGTTCACGATTTCGCCGGACGCGGTACAGCAACAGGCCTTGCGCGTCGAGCGGCTGCTACAGCTAGGTTTCGCAAGTTCGTCTGCACAAATTTTTAACCCCAATCTAGCTGCGATTAAGGCAGCCATTGGACCGCGTGTTACCGCCTTGGTCATGCAGCCACAGCCGCCAAGTGGGCAGATTATTCCCTTCCCGACGGCGGCTCTGCGCGCTTAATGTGCCAAACGCTCGGGTAAATAAACCCACCCGCGCACGAGCGTCTCGGCATTTGCTTCCGCAACTTCCGGATGGTGCCATTTGAAAACCGTGAGTGAGGCCTCAAAAGCCACCGTCTCCGGCGCTCCGCTCGCGCACATTTCGCGATAACTCCGCTGCACCGCGCTGATACAGCAGTCGCCTGAGCAGATATTGTTCGCACTTTCCTCGGCGCGCAGATTGCGGGTGCGGGTCATTTTTCTTTTTTGCCCTTAGCTACGCCTGGCTTTACACCGTAGAGTTCCAACCGGTGGCCGATGAGCTGATAACCAAGCTCAGCGGCGATTTTCTCTTTCAACCGTTCCAGCTCTTCATTTTTGAACTCGATAACCGCGCCGCTATTCACATCGATCAGGTGATGATGGTGCTCATCGCGGGTTTCTTCGTAACGCGCACGACCATCGCCAAAATCGAGTCTGTCTATAACGTTTGCCTCTTCAAGCAGCCGCATCGTGCGATAGACGGTCGCAATGCTGATTTTGGGGTCGAGGGCGGAGGAACGCCGATAAACCTCCTCGACATCAGGGTGGTCATGGGCCTCGGACAGCACACGGCTAATAACCCGCCGCTGTTCGGTCATTTTCAGGCCTTTTTCGATACAAAGCTTTTCCAGCCGAGAGGTCATGCGGCACCGTTGGTCAGACAACAATGCCTGACCATAAGGGGTTTTCGTCGCGCGGTATAGGTCTTGCCTTCGCGGCCACAAGCCATTAAACCGTAAAGATTATTCTTTACGGAGTCTGGAATGCCTTACGTTGTCACCGAGTCCTGCATACGCTGCAAATACACGGATTGCGTCGAGGTTTGTCCGGTTGATTGCTTTTACGAAGGCGAGAATATGCTCGTCATCAATCCAGACGAGTGCATTGATTGCGGCGTTTGCGAGCCAGAATGCCCAGCGGACGCCATAATTTCGGATACGAACGAGGTGGCAGCCAAATGGCTGGAGATGAATCGCGATTACTCCGCAAAATGGGCTAATATCACCCGCAAGAAGGCTGCCCCCGCTGACGCCGACCAGTGGAAGGGTATTGATGGAAAATTCGCCAAGTTTTTCAGTGAGAAGAGCGGCTAAATTAACTAATTTTCTATTTTGCACCGCAACATAATTTAACGATTGCGGCGGCAATACGGCCAAAATCCAGTTGATGAAATCATTTTAACCCCTGGAAAGTTTTGCTGAATCTGGTGATTCGTGCTATACAATACGTATGCACGGGCGTTAGGCTTTGTGGTGAAGATTGACCCATCATCATCGCGTAGTGTTAACCAAGAGCGTGAGTTAACGCCTTCCCTTGAGGCGTTTTGGGCAGAGGAGCGTTTTATGGCTGATAAGATTGAAAAGCTTGAATTCAAGAAAGGCGACTTCGTGGTTTACCCGGTTCATGGGGTTGGCCGTGTTGAAGGCATTGAAAATTACGCCGTTTCTGGCGCCAGCGTCACGCTCTACTCAATCGTATTCGAACAGGATCGTATGCGCTTGAAGGTGCCGGTAACCAAGGCCAAGACCGCCGGTCTGCGCCGCCTGAGCTCTAAAGATCGGATTAAGGACGCCATTACGACCCTGCAGGGCCGGGCGAAAATCCGCCGCGTCATGTGGAGCCGTCGTGCCCAGGAATACGAAACCAAGATAAACTCGGGCGATCCGGTTTCAATCGCTGAAGTTGTGCGCGATTTGCATCGTGGCAATGACCAGCCGGAGCAGAGCTACAGCGAACGCCAGATTTATCAGGCTGCACTTGAACGTCTGGCCCGCGAACTGGCCGCTGTTGAGAAGATTGATCAGCAAAAGGCTGCTGAGAAGATCGAGTCGGTCATGACCAAAGAGCGCTTGAAGAAAGCTGCTTAAGTAGAGGTTGGCGCGAGCTTCCTCGTGAAGGGCGGAACGTAAATCACGTTCCGCCCTTTTGGTTTTCAACCCAGTGCCGCCGCATTGCGCGGTATGCGGTTTTTACTTTCTTTTTTCACCGCTATGATAGAGCGTCGCTGCACCCAACATGGCTGAAAATGAAAACCCCAACACCGCTTTACGCCTTAATGCTCGAACCTAAGGTCGTGACACCTGATGACCGGCGCGTTGCGCTCAGTTTTCATCGCAGTGCGACCGATGCCGTGCAATATTTTGCCGCACAGCAGGGCGTACTTAGCGAAACCCATCATAGCCCCATCACGGAAAAGGCTGGTAAACCCTGGCTCATGCTGCGCGTCGTTACGGCGGACTCATGCCGCTCCACGGCACACACCGTCACGGCGCTGCGTCGTAAAATCGCGACGGTGCAAGCCAGCGGCACACATGCGCTCATCATCGAGCACCAGACTGCAACGCCGCGCCCCGATCTCTTGAGCAATGAGTATTATAAAGTGGCAATGCAGTCTTCGATTGATTTTGTCGCATTTGATACCGCGCCACAGCGACGGGATGCTGCAGCGAAAAAAGCTGTGCGTAACCTGAAACCGCGCCCTGTATGAGCGACGAAAATCAGAATTGCAGATTGCACTCCGGCACGTGAAGTGTAGAGTCGCACGACATCAACCTTCCGAATCGCACAAGGTTCTCTGCTTGCAGCGTCACGACGATAAATTCTGCGATATGGGTCAGCCGCGCCGCGTCTTCGCCATCGGCGCGCTGGGCGGCGATGTCATGCGCCTGCGCCATCTGCACGACTATCTGCTTGAGAATGTTGTGCCGGGTGATCGCGTTGTCTATCTTGGCGATTACGTCAATGGGCGGCATGGTTTTGCAGCACTAAATGAAATGGTTCTCTTTCGCCAGATGCTGATGATGCGTCCGGGCATGGAAGCCACCGACTTCGTTTACCTGCGCGGCGTTTTGGAAGAGGCTTGGCAACGCCTCACTCGCATTCCGTATGCGCAAGAGCCGGAAAAAACACTGGAGCGTTTACTCGACGAAGGGGCGGAATATTATCTCTCCGCCTATGGCGCGGATTATAAGGCGGGCGAGCGTGCCGCGCGTTCCGGCTTACCGGCTCTCAGCCGTTGGGCACAGCAGTTGCGTGAGGCACAGCGTCGTCATGCCGGGCATGAACAAATCATGCTCCTAATGCGGCGCGCCGCCTTCACACGTGGCACCCACAAGATGCTCTTCGTGCCTTGCGGTTTTGATCCCAGCCGAGTTTTGCTTCACCAGGGCGATGCTTTGTGGTCAGCAACCAGCGGTTTTGGTCGCATTGTTGGCCCAGCACAGGGCTATCACCGGGTCATCCGCGGTCGCGATTTTGCCGCATTAGGCCTCCATGCCGATAATGCTACCCTGACACTCGATAATAAGGAAGGCACCGGCCCCCTGCTCTGCGCTGTGCTGCTACCCAATGGCCTGACCGACCAAATCCTACAAGTGCCGATGCTGCCGGAGCCCTTACCGGAGAAGAAGGCTGGGCTGGCCGTCAGTAAAGCGGGCGTATCATCCGGCGTTTCGGGCAGCCTCTGAGTCCTAAAAGCAGAAAGACTTTGCCAAAGAATGCGCCCTTGCCTTTTCAGATGACGGCTCGGCGTAGAAATCTTATAAAGAAACAATGAGATTGAATCGCACTGCAACGCCTGGGGGCTATACGCCCCATGTGCCTAAGAAGACCACGACATTGCCGTGGTTGCCGAAAATCATGCGTCATGCGCTCATTCGGCAGGCACGTGTTCTGCTTGGCTTGTTACTCTTTGTTGCCAGCATTCTGTGCCTCCTGATGCTGGTGAGCTACACGCCAACTGATCCTTCCTGGAATAGTTTCAGCACCGAACCTGTTACGCCCCATAATTTCCTAGGCAGTTTTGGCAGCTATGGTGCCGATGCCCTGATGCAAATTTTCGGTTTCGCCAGCTTTCTCTGTTGCGTCATCCTGGCGGCCTGGGGGTGGCGCTGTATCAGCGACCAGGGACTTGATCATCTGCGTGGCCGCCTAGCAATGGGTTTTTTTGCGCTACTGGCGGCTGGGGCAACTTTGCAGGCCCTGGGTATTCTTGGTGCGCGGGCGGGTGGCTCATTCGGCTATATTCTCACGGCAAAATTACTGCACTGGCTGCCGCAAGAAGCCGCCCATGCCGTGCTGGCGACCATCGCTGGTCTCTTGGCGCTCGGGAGCCTTTATATGGCCTGCGCTCTCACGCTCGGTGAATGGAGCAGTGTCTGGCGGTTCATAGCTGGGCAAGTTAGAAAAATCTGGGCAGTTACCCTCGGCGGCTTGTTGCGGCTCTGGCCGCGGCGCATTGACTCAGCCGATGAGGCTGAGCCTCAGCCGGAAGTAGAACAGATCCCTGAAGCGGCAAATGACGAAAATGACGACAATGACGACCATGACGACAATGACGATAGCGATGTCGTGCTCCGCGCGGCAAAGGTGCGCGGGAAAAGCCCGCGCAAACCCGCCGCCGTCAAGCGCCCACCGCCTTCGAGGCAAGCTCGCCTCGCGCTTGATGGCAGCGAAGGCGGTTTCGAGCTCCCACCACTTGATTTGCTCGCGCGCGCCGAGGCCAGCAAGCAGGGACGCGATATTTCGCAAGATGCCCTACAGAAAAACGCCACGCTGTTGGAAAACGTCCTCGCCGATTTCGGCATCCAGGGACAGATTACCCACGTCTCGCCTGGACCGGTAGTTACGCTCTATGAGTTGGAGCCGGCTCCGGGTATCCGTGCCGCGCGGGTGATCGCGCTGGCAGATGATATTGCACGCTCAATGAGTGTGCGCTCCGTGCGCGTCGCCGTCGTGCCGGGACGTAATGTCATCGGCATCGAAATGCCGAACCAGAAGCGCGAAACCGTCTTGATGCGCGAATTGCTGGAAAGCGATGCCTATGTCAATGCGCAACAAGCGCTGCCGCTTATTCTGGGCAAAGATATCGCTGGTATTCCCGTGATCGCCGACCTTGCCCGTATGCCGCATTTGCTTGTTGCGGGCACCACCGGTTCAGGTAAGTCTGTTTCCATTAATACCATGATATTGTCGTTGCTCTATCGGCTGCCGCCGGAGCGCTGCCGCTTCATCATGATTGACCCCAAGATGCTAGAACTCTCAGTCTATGAGGGTATTCCCCATCTCCTCGCGCCGGTGGTGACCGAGCCGAAAAAAGCTATTGTTGCGCTGAAATGGACAGTGCGGGAGATGGAAGAGCGCTATCGCGCCATGTCCAAGCTCGGCGTCCGTAATATCGACGGCTATAATCTGCGGCTTAAGCAGGCGCGCGAGCGCAATGAAGAACTCACCCGCCAGGTGCAGACCGGCTTTGACCCTGAGACCGGCAAGCCGGTTTTTGAAGAACAGCCGCTCGACCTCACGGATCTGCCCTATATCGTGGTCATCGTCGACGAAATGGCCGACCTGATGCTGGTGGCAGGAAAGGATATCGAAATCGCGGTGCAAAGGCTGGCGCAAATGGCCCGCGCCGCAGGTATTCATATCGTCATGGCGACGCAACGCCCCTCCGTCGATGTCATCACCGGCACCATTAAAGCAAACTTCCCGACCCGCATCAGTTTCCAGGTGACTTCAAAAATCGACAGCCGGACGATTTTGGGCGAAATGGGCGCAGAACAGTTGCTCGGCCAAGGAGACATGCTCTATATGGCGGGCGGCGGACGCATCACCCGTGTTCATGCTCCCTTTGTTCGCGACAGTGAGGTAGAAGGAGTCGTCAGCCATCTCCGCGCCCAAGGCACACCCGATTACCTTGAAGAAGTCACGGAAGAGACGGAAAGTGTCGGCGAAGACGGCGACGGCATGGGCGGCGATGGCGAAGGCAACGAAACCAGTAACGCTCTCTATGACATGGCGGTCGATATCGTGCAGCGCGAGGGTAAGGCTTCGACCAGCTTCCTGCAGCGCCACTTGAAATTGGGCTACAACCGCGCCGCGACCCTTATCGAACGGATGGAGCGCGAAGGCGTGGTCAGCGCCGCCAATCATGTCGGCAAACGCGAAGTGTTTAACCGCCGCGCCTAATTGCTTCTTTTATTGGAGCAACAATTGGGCATTAACCATAAATCGACGTAGGCTTTGGTTGCCTTGGCCATGGTTTTACGGGAAAATGCTCAACTGTTTGGTTCCGATTCGCGGCGCCTCCCGTTTTTGCGTGTAGAGTGACATGAACAGCCCGATCATTCGCAGTGCCGACCCCGCCCCCAGTTCCACCCCGCGGCGCAGCCTATTCCTGCCGCTGGTGGTGACCACGCTGGTGCTGCTCGCGATTACCGCCATTTACATCAGCTATTTTCTTGCGGGCTCGACTCCGGCACTCACACTGCTGTGGATCACACTACTCAGCCTTGGCCTCACGGCAACTGTTGCTTATGTACTCTGGCGGCAAATGCAGCGTGATTATGCAGAGCCTTTGGCACAGCTGGCGCAAAGCATCGAAAATGTCGCCTCCGGTTATTCCGACATGCCGGTCTGGGGTATAGAGCGCGCAGATCCGGTCGGCGCTGCCGCGCGTGCCGCTGAAAAAGCTCGTCGCCATTGGGCCTGCCTACCCGACGTTATTCTTGATACGCCAAATGGGCCTTTGCCGCTTCGCTTCAACGGCGAGAGCGCAGCTCTCTTCAGCCAGCTCCGCAACCAGATTGAAGGGGCAGTAGGTAATATCAGCAAGACAGCACAGCAAATGCAGGCCGGTGTCGATGCTAATCAAGCGGGTGTGCGCGGCTTTGCCGAACAGCTTCACTTGACCTTGCAGCATCTAAGCCATAGCGCCGACGAGAGCGCGCGGCATATTGCGCAGCTATATGAAGATGTACGCCAGAACGCCACGCAGTTGCAAATGACGCACGAAACGGCGGTGCTGCAAATTACCCGTGTCTTGCCGCAGCTTGAGCAACGCTCCGAAGGGCTCAATGAGATTGTACGTCTAACGGGACAGCAGGCAGCAACGACGCTGCAACAGCTGCAGCAATCGAGCAACATGATCCGCGACGCTGCGCAACAGAACCAGGCGATTGGTCAACGTTTTTCGGGCGAGGCTGATGACCTCTCCCAGCGTTTGTTCGCCGCCGTCAATTTGCTGCGGAGCAGCGGCAAGGTCCTCGCCGATACGAACGAGACCGCGCGGACGCGGATGCACGAAATCTTGATGACGATGACGCAGGCGGAAACAGCATTGAATCAGACGTTGGACAGCACACGCTCGCGGATTTCTTTGACCGCCGACATGGCGGATATGCTGGCTGACCTTTCCCAGCGTACGGAGAACAATGCCAGCCTGATGGCAAACGCTGTCGATGGCTTGTTGCAGCACAATGCCAATTTAAGCGAACAGGTTGATGTCAGCGGCCGCCGACTGGAAGATATGCTGGCGAATGTCGATAGCCTGCAGCAAAAATTCGCCAACGCGGTTTCTACTGTCGCGGCGCGCAGCGAGCAAATAGAGCATGTCTTGCGCCATCTGCACGGCCAGCATGAGCTACTGATGTCGGAGCTAGCGCGCAGTGGCGGCGATAGCGCCAGCAGCCTGGGACGGCTGGCAACAGAAAGCGAACAGCTGATTGCGCGTATCGAGGCGCAGCTGGCACTCGCCGGGGCGATTGCCGATACAGAATTGCGCCGGCTGGGTGACGCCACCGCTGCGGCAGCGGAAAACGCGCAAATCGCGAGCAACCAACTCACGCAGGCTACGCAGATGTTGTTGGAAGGCGGCAGCAAGGTTGAGAGCGTCGCTGGTGGCATGGCGGGGCAGCTTGAGCGGCTCGATCGCGAAATCGGCAACTCTATTGAATCTGTAGTTTCTAGGACGGATCGTTTGGCGGCGCACAACGAAGAGCGACTCGATGCCGTCTACAATAAGGTTGATGACATCGCACAGCGCCTGAATGCGCTTGGTCAGTTGACTAACACGATGTCGCATGTCGCATCACAGTTGGCGCAACTAATTCCGCAACTTGGCAATGGCACGGCGGAAGCCGATGTCGCTGAACTGCGCCAAGATATGTATAGTGTCGTGAAAGACTTGCTGGAATGGCAGAAGAGTATCAACGCTACGCTACGGAATCTCCCCATCCATCTGCAGCAAGAACTGGGTGAGAATCTCGACCGCAATCTGCTGTTGCTACGCGGCCAGATGGAAGCCACACGCCAGGATATGATGGCCGCGGTGACCGAAGAGCAACATGGCTTTGGCCGTAAGCTCTCAGCACTAGAAGAGGTCACTGGTTTCGTGGCCGATAATGTTACGGCACCAAAGCCTGATGCCGGACAGCTGGCGGCAGCTTTGCGCGGCATTGTAACTGCTCTCAGCCAAATCAATGGTCAGCTGCATGATTTCGATGCGCGATTGCCTGCGCTTGCATCTTATCCGGTGGCGGAAGGCGGCCAGAAAGTCGATCAGGCGCTTGATGCAGTCACGGATATTTTTTCCTCGCTGCGCGATCGCGGCGATGACGTGATCAATCGTCTCAATGACATGGCACGCCATCTGCAAACCGCAGCGGATAAAATTCACAAGGAAGGCTAAGCTTTTTAGGGCTTCGGCGGCTCAGGCGATGGCACTGGCGCGGCTCTATCATCCGGTTCGGGAGCAGCACGCTCTTCATGCGGCGGCAGCGGCGGTGTAGCGCCAAAATCTTTCAGCAGTGCCTGCGTCACGCGTACACGTTCTTCCGGTGGCACATCTTGTAGGACTGCGATGAATCCATCCTGCAAAATACCAACAACCTTGTTCATCGTTTCCCGCTGCTCGGTCAGTTTCTGGCGCAAAGCGTTTTCGTCCAGCTTCGGCTGCTGCACCAATTGCACAATTGCGGCGCGGTTGTCCCGCATTGAATCATGTGCCTGCCGTAGTTCATCCCGATGCTCGCGCAAATGGCGGCGCACGGCTTGCCGCATCTCCGGCGGCACTTTACCGGCAAATTTCAGCACCTTCTCCAGCATCGGGCGCGGCGCATCAGGCTTGCCACGCACAACCGGCGCGAGAGCGATGCCGAGCACAACAAAGTTGATCCCCAGTGAGAGGAGCAGAACAACCAAGACTGTCTTCGGTTGATTCAGAAATCCCATAGCGCCCTCCTTCATAACAGTCCCCAGACCGCCGCTGTTGACAATGTCTCTAGGCTCTCTGCGCCACTTGCATCAAACACGGAAACATCCATCCCAGCGAGCATCACGCCCGCCAACAACGCACCGGCAAAGGCAGCGGCGCTACCAACACGCCCAAAGCGCCCCAACATGCTCCACAGCACAGCGAGGCTCACCTGTGCCGCGCGCTCTGGCACGGCGAAGAGTTTGCCCCACAGTTCGGCAGGCACGGGCGTATCAGGCAAGCTACGCAATAGCCCCTGTAGCTGCTGTGCTGTCGCCAACGCGTTTTGACAGGCACTATCGCGCAGAGCCAAGGCGCGCGCCGGTTCCTGCAGCGACTGCGGCCAATTGGCGATATCAGCGCCATAGCGCTCAACGGCTTCTATAAACTCATCCTGCAACATGGCGTCCCTTTCCTTCCCGCCCCAAGATGGGGGCTAAAATTTCCTTCAACTTCCGTCGACCACGCGCCAGCAAGGACTCAAGCGCATCGACGCTCAACCCCATATCCGCCGCCGCCGCCGCCTGCCCAAGCCCGCGATATTCGACAAGCAGGAGAGCGGCGCGCTGCCGGGGCGGCAGAAGCAACAGCGCGGCGCGCACGGCTTCGTGCTCTTCCTTTTGTTGCATTACCACCACTGCATCCGGCTTATCGTCTGCCCACTCTTCCGATACGGCTCCGCCCTGCCATTTCCGTCGCCGCAACTGATCGAGACATGCGTTGACGATGACACGGTCGAGCCAAGCCTTGAAACTGCCTCGTTCCGGGTTCCAGGCATCTGGCCGTTGCCAGAGCCGCAAACATACTTCCTGTGCAATTTCTTCCGCCTCGCCGGTGCCGCCACACATGTGACGGGCGAGGCTATAGATATGCGTGCCGTAGCGTCGCACGAGGATGGTGTAGGCATCACGGTCGCCGGAGCGGATTCGCGCCATTAATGGCGCTGCGTCCTCATGCTCTGGCGAAACCGTGCTGCTAACCATCCTGCGTGACCGCGATTAGCGATGATGCCGGCGACCGGCATGGGGCGTCCGTGCCGCCCGCGTTACGGACTGCTTGAATTCGCCACTCGCGCGGAGAGCATTCTGCGGCTTCTTGAAGTTTGGCCTTTCCCCCGGTGCATAGGTCGTCGTGCCGTGCAAGGTGCCAGTTTTGCCATTCTGACCGGTGAAGAGCTTGTCGCGGGTTACAGTCCGATTCTCACGATCGTATGTCGCTGTGCCGGTAGAGGTCGTGGTTTTGCCC
>JAGOHT010000183.1 GCA_017996055.1 Alphaproteobacteria bacterium | reverse complement strand
CTCCAACACAACCCAACATCAGGAGAATGCTTATGCGTTTAAAGAACAAGCTTGCCATCGTTACGGGTGGGTCGCGCGGTATCGGCGCGGCAACGGCCCTCAAGCTGGCGGAAGAGGGCGCGGATGTCGCCATTACCTTCAATTCTTCTAAGGAAAAGGCAGAGAAGGTCGCGGCGGCTATCATCAAGCTGGGACGCAAGGCCTTTATCATTCAGGCTGATGCCAACGAGCCTACCAAGGTCGCACAAGCCGTCGACGATGCGGCGAAGGCTCTGGGTGGCCTCGATATTCTCGTCAACAATGCTGGCGTCTTTGAAGCCGGCGGGGTGATAGGCGCTATTGATGCCACGCAGTTCGAGCATCAGCTGAATGTCAATGTACGTTCGGTCTTCGCCGCTACACAAGCGGCGGTTGCGCACCTTAAGGCGGGTGGGCGTATCGTGAATGTCAGTAGTTGCTTGGGTGAGCGAGCCATTATGCCCGGTGTGAGCGCTTATACTATGACAAAGTTTGCCGTGGCGGGCTTAACGCGTGGTTGGGCGCTTGATCTGGCACAACAGAATATTACCGTGAACGCTGTGCTGCCTGGGCCGATTGCGACCGACATGCTGCCAGATGGTGCAGAGCAGTTAAGCCCAATGAAGCGGGCAGGGAAGCCGGAAGAAGTTGCTAATGTAATCGCTTTTCTCGCCAGTAGTGAGGCAAGCTATATGACGGGCGCAACCGTGACGGTTGATGGCGGCGTCAACGCATAAAGTCCAATGCAACAAAAAACCCGCTTGCGCAAGCAAGCGGGTTTCTTTTTTACCAGAAAAGGGCGACCCAATTACTTGAGTTCGACCTTCGCTCCAGCGGTTTCGAGCGCCTTCTTGAACTTCTCGGCGTCGGCCTTGCTGAGGCCTTCCTTGACGGTCTTTGGCGCACCTTCGACCAGATCCTTGGCTTCCTTGAGGCCGAGGGCGGTGATAGCGCGGACTTCCTTAATCACGTCGATCTTCTTGTCGCCAGCGGCAACGAGAACCAGCGTGAATTCGAGTTGCTCTTCAGCCGCAGCGGCCGGAGCGGCAGCACCGCCAGCAGCCGGAGCCGCCATCGATGCAGCGGAAACACCAAACTTCTCTTCAATGGCCTTGACCAGCTCATTGAGTTCCATGACGTTCATGCTGTCCACGGCGGTCAGGAAGGCTTCTTTATCAAACGACATTTTCAGTACCTCTTTCTTGGTTGGATAGTTTTAATGCTTGAGATATCGACTTAGGCAGCGCCCTTCTTTTGGGCCAAGGCTGCCAATGCGCCAGCCAAACGCTGAACCGGCGACTTGAGCAAACCGGCCAACTGCGACAGCAACACTTCGCGGCTCGGCACGGATGCCAACGCCTTGACGTCATTGACGCTGAGCAGCTTCTCGCCATAGATGCCGCCGACGATCTCAATCTTCTTGTTGGTTTTGGCAAACTCGGCGATCACTTTCGCGGGCGCCACCTGGTCGCTGGAAAATATCAGCGCCGTCGGCCCCTTGAAATGGTCTGATAAACCTGAAAACCGTGTGCCATCCACCGAACGCTTGGCGAGCGTGTTCTTAATCACACGCGTCTGCGTATTGGCGGCAATGGCTTTCTGGCGCAAAACGCGATCCTCCGCCACCGTCAAGCCCATTGGGCGATAGACGATGACAGTGCTTTGCTTATCCAGTGCGGTCTTGAGGTCATCGATCGCTGCCTGCTTTACAGAACGATCCATAGACTTCTCCTTCACGTTCGAGTCTGACGACGTCACCATGACGCCGCCAGTCGCGTCAGCCTCTCATCGAAGCCGCCGCTATCCTGCCCGCGTTGAAGGAGGTAAGCCGCGCAGCGTTCGCTGTCTGGCCGAAATTCCGTTTCAACACCGTCTATGCGGGAGATTAAGCTTGCCCGGAGGCGCGCACCCGCAGTCTTGGACAGGTCTTCTTTCCGGCGTTGCCTTGCGGCGAACGCCGGAAAAAACTTATTTCCCCACCAGAAGCTTAAGCCGCTGCGTTAATAATGGGGTTGAAATCAACCTTCACGCCAGGTCCCATGGTGGAGGACAGCGTGACCTTATTGATGTAGTTGCCCTTGACGCCAGAAGGACGCGCCTTGTTGATCGCCTGCATAAAGGCGACAACATTCTTTAGCAATGCTTCTTCGCTGAAGCTGGCTTTGCCGATACCGGCATGGACAACGCCCGCCTTTTCGGCGCGGAATTCAATCGCGCCCGACTTTGCTGCCTTCACGGCTTCCGCGACGTTCGGCGTGACGGTGCCGAGCTTCGGGTTTGGCATCAAGCCGCGCGGGCCAAGAACCTTACCGAGCTTGCCTACAACACCCATCATGTCAGGCGAGGCGACGACGCGGTCGAAATCCATAAAGCCCGCGATAATTTTTTCAGCCAAATCGTCAGCGCCGACATGGTCAGCACCGGCCTTGGTCGCGGCGTCCGCCTTGTCGCCCTTGGCGAACACGATAACGCGCACATTCTTGCCCGTACCTGCTGGCAGCGGCACCATACCGCGCACCATCTGGTCGGATTGCTTGGTGTCGATGCCGAGATTGACGGCTATTTCGATTGTTTCGTCAAACTTACGTGCCATACCGGTCGCGTTCTGCTTGACGAGCTTCACCGCGTCAGCGGCGGCGTAATACTTGCTGCGATCAACGTTCGGCAGCACCTTGCGGAATTTCTTACCTTGCTTTGCCATGATGCTTACTCCGTGACCTGAATGCCGATGGACTTGGCCGAACCGATGACCATGCTCATGGCCGCTTCGATGGTGTTGGCGTTGAGGTCGGGCATCTTGATCTTGGCGATTTCGCGCACCTGATCCATTGTGATCTTGCCAACCAGCTGTGTGCCAGTGGTGTTAGCACCCTTTTCGATCTTCGCAGCCTTCTTGATGAAATAGGTGTTCGGTGGCGTCTTAGTGACGAAAGTGAAGCTGCGATCAGAGTACGCCGAAATCACGACCGGAATCGGCATGTTCTTTTCCATGCCCTGAGTCTTGGCGTTGAACTGCTTGCAGAATTCCATGATGTTCAAGCCGCGTTGACCCAGTGCCGGACCAATCGGCGGCGATGGGTTGGCAGCGCCCGCGGGCACCTGCAGCTTGATGTAACCGACGATTTCCTTTGCCATGCTTCCTTCTCCATATGCGCGCAGCAGCGTGCTGTCACCAGCCCGTCGAGCGCTTCAAGCAATGTCCGAAAGCATGTTCTGCCCCCGAACCCATCGTTCCTGCATACCCCAGAAACTTGGGTGCCGTGGTGCGGCGCTTCGGGTCTTATGAAGCCAACCTCCCACAGCGTCCGCACCAAAAGCGCGGAACACGCGGCTTTATAGGGGATGCGCCGCAGGCTGTCTATGCCTTTTGTCATTAACCATTGCCGCACCTGCCTGATTAACGAAGGCAATCCGGCTTTTTGACGCTCTCGGCAAAATTCCGCAAACAGACCGCTATCCAGCCCGCGTGATAATCGGCGGGCTGAAGCGCCGCGTTTTGCGCCAAGCGGCTGTAATTGATAGAAAACTGCACGGGGCGGATGATTTGCGCCAGCGCCAGGGCTTTTTCCAACTGGGCTGGCGGGGCAAAGTCTGCCCAACATTCCAGATAAGCCGCCGTGAACAGTGCGGCACGCGCATCGTCTGGCAATAGCTTGTGGTTCCGTCCGGCGCTTTCAAGCAGCGACGAGAGCGAGAAGAACGGATGGCTGATGGAGGCATCGCCCCAATCATTAATGATAACTGCGCCGTTTTTGAGCATGATGTTGTTATCGTGAAAATCGCCATGCTCCAGCGTTTCCGGAACGCCGCAAGCGGTGAGCGCGTCACAGGCAGCGCGCAAATGTGGCACGGAGCTAAAGAAGGTTGCGCGTGCGGCGTCGCTAATGCCCTCCGCCGTCATCAGCAACTGGTTATCGAGCAAGCCCACGAATAAATCAGGCAGGCGCTGCAACCGCCAGTCCATCGCGCCCAGCTGCAGAAGCGTTTCAATATGCGGGATTGCCTGTTGCTGAATCCGCGCGCAGGCCCGCAGCGCTTGCACCACAAGCGCTGGTTGGTAATCGGTGAGCAGCAGTGTGCGCAGCGGCACTCCAGCAT
>JAGOHT010000182.1 GCA_017996055.1 Alphaproteobacteria bacterium | reverse complement strand
CAACAGGATGGCTCCGCAGCATTTTGGCCGGAGCGCAGGGAGTTTCCGGGCAGTCATCGTCACATTCTGAGCGTATTTATAGTAAAAACGGTTTCGCCTGGGACGCCGACTATCTCTGTTACAGCGTGCGGGAACCGTTCCCAAGTCAGGCGACGGGCGTCAATCTGGTATTCGGCGAAGTCAGTGCTCGCAACCAGATGATCGTGACATCCTTGATGGCGCAACATGGCGTGATCTTTAGCGACGGGGTCGAAGCCGACTTCTTGGAATTCAACTCCGGAACGAAGGCCACGGTGGGCGTTGGCGATAAAAAAGGGTATCTTGTGATCTGAAACGCGGACGCGGAGAACAGGGCGATGGCTGGAAGAAACAACGATACCGAAGAAGCATTTCTCAAAAATTACGATCCTTCGGTTTTCGCGCGACCCTCCACGGCCGTGGATGCGGTCATCTTCACGGTTTTTGACAGCGTGTTGCATGTTCTGACGGTCAAACGCGCCAACCATCCCTATCAGGGCCGCTGGTCTTTGGTGGGGGGCTATGTCGATATTCAATGCGACAACGACCTTGAAGCGACGGCGCGGCGAAAACTGGCGGGAAAGACGGGCGTAAACTCCCCCTATCTCGAACAGTTTAGAACCATCGGCAACAAAGACCGCGATCCGCGCGGTTGGTCGATCACCACGGTTTATTTCGCCCTCATGCCTTCCCATGACATCGTCTTAAAAGCCGGCAAGGGCGCGTCCAACATTAAATGGTCGAAGGTGGATGGCGGCAAAGTTAAGGATAAGCTGGCCTTCGACCATGATGAGATTCTGCGGGACTGCTTTGAACGTTTGCGGAGCAAGGTGCTCTATACCTCGCTTCCTATCCATCTCATGCCCGGAGATTTTACGCTGGGCGAACTGCAGAAAGTCTATGAGGTCATCTTGAACGATGACATCGATCACAAATCTTTCCGCCGCAGAATCCTCGGTGCCGACATTTTAGAGGAAACAGGCGAGATGCGGGCGGATGGCAACAGGCCAGCAAAATTATATCGCCTAAGAAACAAGTGTGAGACGCATTACTTTGTACGCAACATCGAAGGCTCGAGTTAACCAAAATACCTCAAAGACTTGTGCCGCATGTGAGCTTGGTTAACCAAAGGTTAATGGCGGAGAGGATGAGATTCGAACTCACGGTACCTGTTACAGTACACCCGCTTTCCAGGCGAGCGCCTTCAACCACTCGGCCACCTCTCCGCAGCACTTAACAACTTAACGCTCATGCCTCGTGGTTGAAGTCATAAACGCCTGCGGCGGATTGGTTGTCGGCATTTGCCGACAGGCACTCGGCCACCGCGCCGCATAGGGCATCCTGATAGCCTGATTGGTGGCGGGGTTGAAGTTAAAAATTTCCGTGGCATGGAAAAATGGGCTGTTTTCGTGTTTTTTACCATTTTCACGCAAATTCAGCAGGTTAATGGAGGGTGTGCGAGTCTGCAGATGGATAGTCCGACTAGCGGTAAAGATTTGCTTTTCACCGCATATCTCGCTAGAAACAGCTTACCGGAAGGCAAAGGTGCCAGCCGGAAATCACATACAGGATAACCGATTCCTGGCCGCTCTTTGGAGCTGTCGTCAAATTGGTGCCGGTGTTGGGGCGACCCGATATCTCCTGTAGCGGGCTCAAATGAGCAAGCGGTGTGCCGCAAGGCTGCCGTTCATAACCGGAAGAAGAGGAATCGCAAGCTATGGCTATGCCAACATTCACCATGCGCCAGTTGTTTGAATCGGGCGCGCATTTTGGTCATAACACCCGCCGCTGGAACCCGAAAATGCAGCCCTACCTGTTCGGGGTGCGCAACGGCGTGCACATCATCGATCTCGAACAATCTGTTCCGATGCTTCACCGCGCGCTGTAGGCTCTGCGTGATACCGCCGCTGGTGGTGGCCGTGTGCTCTTTGTCGGCACCAAGCATCAGGCGCAGGACATTATTGCCGACGCAGCAAAGCGTTGCGGTCAGTATTATGTCAATCACCGTTGGCTTGGCGGCATGTTGACCAACTGGAAGACAATTTCTCAGTCCATCAAGCGTTTACGTGAGTTGGATGAGAAGCTGGTCGCGGAAGCGGCGAAGCTGACCAAGAAAGAGCAGCTGACGCTCACCCGTCAGCGTGACAAGTTGGAGCAAGCTCTTGGTGGCATTAAGGAAATGGGCGGCCTGCCGGACATTCTTTTTGTCGTCGACACCAACAAGGAATCCATCGCCGTTGAAGAGGCGCGCAAGCTGGGCATTCCGGTCGTGGCTATCCTTGATAGCAATTCGGACCCCAGCCACGTGACCTTCCCGGTTCCGGGCAACGACGACGCGACCCGCGCCGTTGAGCTCTATTGCGACCTGGTCGCGCAGTCGGTGTTGGATGGTATCGAGGCTGAAATTTCCGGCAGCTCGAAGGATGCCGGTGCTCGCGCTAACCTGCCGCCGGTTGTAGCGGCAGCAGCGCCGGAAGCGGTCGCCGCTTCGGCCTAATCGGGGTGATAAGAATCAGCAGCCACCACCACCGGTTCATTCTGGTGCGTGGCGGACTGCAACCATAAAGCAGGAGAGAGAAATGGCAGAAATTACCGCGCAACTGGTCAAGGATTTGCGGGATAAAACCGGCGCAGGCATGATGGATTGCAAGAAAGCGCTAGTGGAAGCGGCGGGGGATTTGGAAGCCGCTATCGACTGGCTGCGCAAGAAGGGGCTGTCGGCCGCGGCGAAGAAGGCTGGCCGCGTGGCAGCAGAAGGCTTGGTTGCGGTGGCTGGCAACGGCACGACGGCAGCGGTGGTCGAGGTCAATGCCGAGACCGATTTCGTCGGTCGCAACGCACAGTTCCAACAAGCGGTGGCGCAGATCGCGCAAATCGCGCTGGCGGGCAATAGCGATGTCGAAGCGCTGAAGGTCGCTGACTATCCAGGCACCGGTCGCAATGTGCAGGACGAACTGACCAATTTGATCGCGACGATTGGTGAAAATATGTCACTGCGCCGCGTAACGAAGTTGACGGTCGGGCAGGGGATTGTGGCGTCTTACGTACATAATGCCGTGGTGCCAGGTGTTGGCAAGATTGGTGTGCTGGTGGCGCTCGAATCGGGGGCGGACAAGGCCAAGCTCGCTGAACTAGGTAAGCAGATCGCTATGCACGTGGCTGCGGCCGCGCCGCAAGCGCTGACCACAGCTGATGTTGACCCAGCCAAGCTAGAGCGAGAAAAGGCGATATTGACCGAACAGGCAGCCGGTTCCGGCAAGCCCGCCGAGATTATTGCCAAAATGGTGGAAGGCCGGATTCGTAAATATTATGAAGAAGTCGTGTTGCTGGAGCAGGTTTATGCCATCGACGGCGAAACCAAAATCAGCAAGGTCATCGAGAATGCCGCCAAGACCCTTGGCGCGCCGGTGCAGCTGGCTGGGTTTGCCCGCTTCCAGCTTGGTGAAGGCATTGAGAAAGAACAGTCTGACTTTGCGGCGGAAGTCGCCAAGATGGCGTCTTAACGAACCGTCAAAGCCTCTGGCGAAAGCGTGTCTTCCGGCGTAACATGCGCCCGCTAAGACACGCTTTGCCCGCAGGAGAGTACCGATGAGCGATAACCTGGCCGAGAAACGTGAAGCAGTGACCATGTCCACACCAAAACCTCATAACGACCAAATCAAATATCGCCGCGTGCTGCTCAAGCTCTCCGGCGAGGCCTTGATGGGCGACCGCGATTATGGACTCGATACGGCGGTAGTTGACCGTGTGGCGGCAGAAATCGCTGATGTGGTGGCGATGGGTGTCCAGGTTTCACTGGTTATCGGTGGCGGCAATATCTTCCGGGGCGTCAAGGGCGCGGCGGGCGGTATGGATCGAGCAACCGCCGATTACATGGGTATGTTGGCTACCGTGATGAACGCGCTCGCCATGCAGAACGCGTTGGAAAAGGCGAATGTGCCAACACGCGTGCAGTCAGCCATCCCAATGTCTGCGGTCTGCGAGCCTTATATTCGTCGTCGCGCGCTGCGCCACATGGAAAAAGGCCGTGTGGTGATATTTGCTGCCGGCACCGGCAATCCGTTTTTCACGACGGACTCCGCTGCGGCGCTGCGCGCGTCTGAAATGCAGTGCAACGCGCTGCTT
>JAGOHT010000031.1 GCA_017996055.1 Alphaproteobacteria bacterium | reverse complement strand
AAACGAGGCTTCCAAACCGGTTGAAGACACCGATAAGCCGCAGCGCGAAGAGAAGGACCCCCCCCCGACGGTGAATTTGCTCGCTGGATTAGCTGTGCAAAACCCAAAAACGCCGGCGACGCAGAAGGCGTCGCCGTAGCCGAAGTCCTGCGTTGCTGGAACGGGCGGCGCTGCCGAGGCGCAGCCTATTGCAGCACTCGACGCGAAAACCGCTGGTGCGACGACAAGCTCTGAAGCCACGCCCGCCCTAAGCGAGTCGGAACCAACCATGGCAGGAGAAAGACCGGTGCTAACGCCGAAACTGGCGGCACCGACCGCGCCAACGCAAACATCCAGTAGTGACGGCCAGCCCCAAGCCAATGACAATAACCAACTGCGTCAATTCATCTTGGGTACCCCAGAAGCGACGCCGACCGAGCAGCGCCATACGGCAGAGAGCGATCCCGCTGCTATTGCCCCCAATAATCCGACAACCGCCGCGCCGAGCTTTACGCCGTTGAGTGCAGCCCCGTCCGCCGCCGTCAAGCCCACAGAGACAGCCCAGCAACTGCAGACGCGGTTGGAGACGAATAGTATGCGCGGTATTGAGGGCAGTGTCCGTCTGCTCAACTCTTATAGCAACACGGCGCAGCTCACCGCCGCGCGCTCAGCACAAACGGCCAGCCTGCGCGCACCGGAGATTGTTGAGCAGGTCGCGGTCAAGCTGAACCACCAGGCCAAGACTGGCCTTGATACCATGACCATCCAGCTGCGCCCGGCCGATCTCGGCCGCATCGATGTGAAGCTCAATTTCCATGATGGCAGCGTGAGCGGCACGATTATCGCCGATAGCCAGACGACACTTGATTTGCTCGTCAAGGATCAGCGCGCGCTGGAGCGCGCACTGCAGGATAGCGGTTTACGCACCGACAGCGGCGCACTCTCCTTCCAACTGCGCGACCAGAGCGGCCAGCAGGCCGCACAGCAGGAACGCGGTAGCAAGCGGAGCAGCTGGCAGGATATCGCCTTCGAGAACAGTGCCGATGTCGCGCTGGTCACGGAAAGTAACGGTGATAGCGTCATCAGCGCTGATCGCGTCAATCTTCGAGTCTAAGCAAAGAGTTTAAGGAGCGGATTATGAGCACGATCGATCCCACCAGCAGTGCCACTAGCGCCGCTACCAATACGTCGGCCAGTGCCGCCGGTGCCGCCACCAAGGCGCTGAGCAGCAATTACACCATGTTCCTCAAGCTGCTGACCACCCAGCTGCAGAACCAGGACCCGCTGAGCCCAACGGATTCAACGACCTTTACGCAGCAGCTGGTGCAATATTCACAGGTCGAGCAGCAGATTAAAACCAATGACAATCTCACCTCGCTGATCGACACCACCAAGGCGAACAGCAATGCCAACACCGCCTTACTGAGCTATCTCGACAAATATGTTGAGGTAAGCGGCACGGATTTCCCGCTGCAAAGCAGCCAAGCGACCATGACCTACCAGCTCGCCAGCGCCGCCAACAAGGTGACGCTTGATATTCTCGACACCAGCGGTGCCAAGGTCGCGACTTTCGACGGTCCAACCGGTGGTGGCCTACAAAAGATCAGCTGGGACGGCAAAGACAAAGACGGTAAACAATATAGCGACGGGAAATATACGCTGCAGATAACGGCGACCGACGCCAGCGGCAAGGCGATTGCCGTCAACAAGCAGAGTCTCATCGGCCACGTCACCGGCATTGAGCGCACCGCCACCGGCAACCTGCTTAGCCTCGGCAACCAGCAGGTCAAGGAAACCGACATCGTAAATGTCTATAAGAGCCCCAGCGATAAGGTGTCGTAGTTTACACATGCAAAACGCGGTGTGTGCTGCTCCGCAGCTCTCTACTCCTAGCGATTATTAGCAGTGCAAAAAAGTTTGCCATCTTGCGAATAATTTTTGCATGAAGAAAAAACTATCCGCCGTCGCCATCATTTTTATGGCACACGGAAACGAGCCGCCGCACGGAATCCTGTACCGAACGAGTCTCGCCCACCTTAGACAGACGTATCTGTTTTGCTCTTCGGTTGCGCTGTCCGCAGATAGCGGTAACCGCCATAGAGATAGAAAACAACGGCGATGAAATCTCTCACCCCTAACGCCATCAACTGTGTCGTGTAGGCATAGGCAATCCAGGCTAAAGACGAAGCCAGCCACCACAAAGAGGCGTACTTAGCCCAAGCACCGTTATGCGCCCAAAGCGCTGTACCAATTGTGCCGAGTGTCAAGGCAACCCAATCAAGGTAATGAAAAACTACCTGCATTGCTTGCTCCTATGCAGCCCGACCATATCTGGTCAGCGAAAGTTAGCGCAGCATAACTGAATATTATTGTTTGGCATCCGCCAAATCCTTATTGAGCTTATCGCGCAATTCCCTGTCATCCCAGTCGAGATCACCCGCGATACGCCAGACAATCTTGCCTTGCGGGTCGAGCAGCATCGTCGTCGGCAGCCCCAGCACCTTGAGCGTGACCATGTCGCGTTTATCATCCAGGAGATAGAGTGGCAGACCGGTGAGGTCATGGCGCTGATAAAAATCCGTGACACGCTCGGCCTTCCCGGCCTCAACCGAAACCGGCAGAATGACGAGGTTACTTCCCGGTTTTTCCGCCATGCTCTGCTGAAGCCGCAGCAAGCCCGGCATTTCGCGCACGCAAGGCTGACACCAAGTCGCCCAGATATTGAGCAGCACATAATGCCCATGCCAGTCGCTCAGATGCGCGCGCGTCCCCGCCCCATCGCGCAGCAATACGTCGGATAACGTGCTGGCGGTTGCGGCAAAAGGCAATTGCAACAGAGCGGCAAGAACTATTCCGCCGATAGTTCGGCAAAGCGTTATCATTCTCATACAGCGGCTATAGCAGAAAAATTGCGGCTGACAGCCCAGAAAAGCGCGGCTAGACTGCCCCCATGTGCAAAATCCTACCGCGTCTGTTGCTCTGCGCCTTTCTGCTCACCGGGGTTGCCGCCTGTGGCGTCAAACCGCGCGCGGTTGACCCGCCCGATGGCGCGCCGAACCAGTATCCGCGCACCTATCCCAATCCAGCCGATTAACCCCCGCAGCGGATTTGCCCGCCCAACCGGTTCGTGCTAAGCCAAACGCCGTTTGATGAAGGGGCTCAACCAATGCAAATGCTGGAATTTGAAAAGCCAGTCGCCGAGCTGGAAGCGAAGATCGAGGAGTTGCGCCGCAGCAATGACGGCAGCCAGCCCAACCTCGCCGACGAAATGGCCAAGCTGCAGCAACGGCTGGAAAAGCAGCTCAAGCAGCTTTATGCCAAGCTCACGCCCGCGCAAAAAGTGCAGGTGGCACGTCATCCCAACCGGCCGCATTGCCGCGATTACATCGCGCAGTTGATTAGTGATTTCACACCGCTAGCCGGTGACCGTGCCTTCGCCGAGGACCATGCCATCATTGGCGGGCTTGGCCGCCTGCAGGGTCAGGCCCTCGTCATTCTTGGCCAGGAGCGCGGCCATGATACCGACAGCCGCATTAAGCATAATTTCGGCATGGCGCGGCCGGAAGGCTACCGCAAGGCCATTCGTCTGATGCAGCTCGCTGAAAGGTTCCGCCTGCCCATCGTCACGCTGGTTGATACCGCTGGTGCCTTCCCGGGCGTGGACGCAGAGGCGCGCGGCCAGGCAGAAGCCATCGCGCGCGGCATCGAAACCTGCCTGACCGTTAAGGTGCCGGTTGTCAGTTGTATCATTGGCGAAGGCGGCTCTGGCGGCGCGATCGCCATCGCCGCGGGCGACCGTGTGCTGATGCTGGAACATGCGATTTACTCGGTAATTTCACCGGAAGGCTGCGCCTCCATCTTGTGGCGCAGCGCGACCCATGCGGCGGAAGCCGCCGCCGCCCTCCGCCTCACGGCGCAAGATTTGCTGCAGCTCGGCCTTATCGACAAAGTCATTGCCGAACCGCTGGGCGGCGCGCAACGCGGTACGGCGGAAACCATCGCGCAAGTCGGCGATGCCATCAGCGAGTCGCTCGCGGAACTGCTGCCGCTGAGCGGTGAAGCACTGGTGACGCAACGTCAGGACAAATATCTGGCGATGGGCAAGAAAACTTTGAACTAAGGAGCGCGTCATGGCCTATGACAGCAACAATATCTTCGCGAAAATTCTGCGCGGCGAAATTCCCTGCAAGAAGGCTTTTGAGGATGCCCACGCCCTCGCCTTCCATGATATTCACCCGCAAGCGCACACACATATTCTGGTCATCCCCAAGGGCGCTTTTATCTCGCTCGATGATTTTACCGCCAAAGCCAGCGCTGCCGAGCTTGAGGGCTTCTGGCGCGCAGTCGGCACGGTCGCACGGCAAGCCGAATTGGCGGGTGGCGGCTACCGGCTTATCAGCAATCATGGCGCCAACGCGCATCAGGAAGTGCCGCACTTTCATGTACATATTCTGGGCGGCCGGGCGCTGGGGCCTATGCTGACCAAGAGCGCATGATCGACGCACTCGGAATTTCATGGCCGTTAGCCACGGTCTCCGGCTACGGAATTTACGGCGTCGAAATTGCCCAGAGTTTTTTTCGCCGTGGTGGCAAGAAGCTGTTACTGACCCAACCGCCCGTCACGCTCGCCTTGCCGCCTCTGCTGGAACTGCGCCTCGCCCCGGCCCTGCAACTGGCTCCACAATTCGCCGCGCTCTTGCGGCAAGACACGAACCGCGTCGAGCGGTTCCCGTTTCCGGTACTGCATGGCGCGGGCAATGACTTCGCGGGTTTCACGGGCTCCGACCAGGTGCGCGGTAGCCCGAACATCGGCTGCGTCGCCATTGAACATCTCTATTGTTCGCCGCATGGCCGTGCTGTCGCCCAGAACTACGACAAGTTGATTGCGATCTCGCAGTTCAATGCCGACTGGCTCAAGAGCCTCAACATCGCCCCCGTTGTCCTTTGCCATCAGGGTATTGATACCGACCTGTTTTATCCTCAAGCCAAGCGCGGCCTGTTTGGGGACCGCTTCATCATCTTCTCCGGCGGCAAGTTTGAGTTCCGCAAGGGACAGGATATTGTCCTAACTGCCTTCAAGCAGTTCGCCGCCAAATACCCGGAGGCACTGCTCGTCTGTGCCTGGCAGGGCCAGAGCGAGCCCGCGCCAGATTTATTCGCGGCGACTGGCCATATTCAGGATACGCCGCTAGCGGACGGTAAGGGCGGCCTCGCCATCGCCGAATGGTTGCAACGCCAAGGGCTGCAGCCGCATCAATTCATCGCGTTGCCTTATACACATCAAATGATGATGCCGCCGGTTTTGCGCGAATGTGATGCCGCGCTCTTCCCCAACCGCTGCGAGGGCGGCACAAATCTGGTGGCAATGGAGGCGATGGCCTGCGGCGTGCCCACCCTGGTCGCCGACAATACCGGCCAGCATGATTTGGTGGCCTTGGCTGGTGCCGCGCCCCTAACCCGACAGAGTCCTTGTCTCGCACCCACCGCTGCCGCGGGTACGACCACGGGCTGGGGCGAATGCGATGTGGCCGAATGCGTTGTAGGACTCGAGTGCATTTATCACGATAGCCAGGCCGCCCGCGCCGCAGCAGCAACGGTAGCGGCCAAAATGCGCGACTGGCAGTGGGATACGCTCAACGCCAAACTGCTGGCAGCACTCGGCTAAGCCTGCCGTTGGCGGCAACTTCTACCCATTGCCCCGCATTTAGGAACCGAAGTCGGCAAATTTTGCCGCCAGGGCCCAGGTTTGTTCCGCCGTATTGACAACCTAACCTCTTGCCAATCAAGACTCTCGCCTACGGTGCCCATCCTGGCACGGAAATCGCATGTATGTTTGGGCGTTAAGTCAAATTTCACTTCGGTGAAATAGGCTAACGCTACTTTAACCAGCGGAAGGAGTCCGCGATCTACCGGGAAAAGGAGTTTATCCCATGGCTATCTCTGGTGTCTCACTTACTGCTTCGTCTCGTGCCAACCTGATCGCGTTGCAAAATACGGCGGACTTGTTGGGTATCACTCAGGAACGTCTGTCAACAGGTAAGAAGGTCAACAGCGCGATTGATAACGCTTCGTCGTTCTTCAAATCGCAGTCCTTCATCCAACGCGCCAGCGACTTGAACGATCTGAAGGACGGCCTGTCCACCTCGTTGCAGACCGTGAAAGCGGCCTCCAACGCGATTGACGGCATCACCAAGATCGTCCAGCAGCTGCAAGGTCTGGCCAATAGCGCCCTGCAGACGACGGACTCGACCTCGCGCACAACTCTGGCGACGCAGTTCAATACGCTGCGTGACCAGCTCGACGCGTTGGTCAACGATGCGACCTTCAACGGCGTTAACCTGTTGAAGAGCACCGGTTCTCTGGTGGTCAAGTTCAACGAAACGAACACCAGTACACTGACGATTGCAGGTGTTGACCTTAGCTCTTCAGGGCTTTCGGTTGGCGCTGCTGCTTCCGGCTTCGCTGCCGATAGCAACATCAACACTGCGATCAGCGAGTTGAGCACGGCGTTGACCACCCTGCGTACCAATGCGAGTACGTTCGGTACCAACGCAACGCTCATTCAAACGCGCGCGGACTTCACCAAGGCTTTGGCGAACGTCCTGCAGTCCGCATCGGACAGCCTGGTTCTGGCCGATACGAACGAAGAAGGCGCGAATCTGCAGGCTCTGCAAGCCCGCGCTCAGCTCGGTATTACCGCGCTGTCGATTTCGGGTCAGCAGCAGTCGGCGATTCTCAAGCTGTTCTAAGCACCTTCGGGGATGGCGGCGACGCCATCCCCGTCTTCCCAGGCGCAGGGTGAAGGCGTCAACGCTTTGTGCTCGCCAATTTTTTTATTCTCGAAGGAGTCGAGATATGCCACTCAAAATCCGTATCAAACCCGAACAAAAATTCTTCGCCGGCGGCGCCGTCTTGAAGAATGTGGGCAACAAACCCGCCGACCTGCTCGTCCTCTCCGACAGCCCGGTCCTGCGCGAAAATTACATGATGAATGTCGACCGCAGCGAAGAATCGGACGCCGCGACTGTCTATTTCTTGCTGCAAATGATTTACCTGTTCAAAGGCAAGGGCCAACCGCTCGATACGCTGGTTATCGACACCATCGAAAAATTCGCCACACTTCATCCGCATCTAGCGAACAGCGTGACCAGCATTATCACCCACTTGCGCGCCGGCGAGAGCTTTAAAGCCCTGCGCCTCGGCCATGATTTGCTGTCAGACCAGGAGGCCGCCGCCAAGGCTGTTCCTGCACTCCCACAATCCGCTTCGGCATAAAGGAGAACGCGCTATGTCTACCGCCCAGGAACAAGTCAACGCCTATACCGGCAACCAGAAAGAGGGCGCATCGCAGCGCGCCATTGAAGCGCACGCGCTCATGAGCTGTGCCGCCAAGTTGCATCAGGCACAACATCCCGACATCAGCTATGCCGATTATGCCGATGTGGTTCGCCACAATCAACGGCTCTGGACGATTTTCCAGGTCAGCCTGTGCGAACAGGATAATCCGCTGCCGCGGGATCTGAAGATCACGCTGCTCAATCTTAGCCGTTTTGTCGATAAGGTTAGCATGCGCGCGCTCGCAGAGCATAATCCGAAGCTGCTCGACAGCCTCATCGCTATTAACCGCAACATCGCCGCCGGGCTGAACACCGCACCGGAAGCCGCCACGGTTACGACGCAACCCCAGACAGCTGCTGTTGTGGCTGCGCCCACTCCGGTCGTGCCGGGGAGTTTCTCTGCCAGCGTTTAAACTGCCTAGTCCAAGACCGGGCGACGTGGTGGTAACTCCACCAGCGCCGGTGCAGCCGGCGGCACCGCGCCACCAAACTGATGCGTAACGGTGGGGAAGGGGATAACGATGCCCTCGATATCAAAGCGCTCTTTGACCGCCAGCATATAGGCAAAACGCACAGCCCATTGCTGCCCTGGTAGCGTTTTGATCCGAACCCGGACGATAATAGCAGAGTCCGCAAAATTGAGGACGCCCTGTACTTCGGCCGCGGCCAGAATATTCTGCCCCATTTCGGCATCCTGCTGCAGCGCGGCACCAACCTCGGCCAGCACCGCGAAGACCCGGCGTAAATCGCTAGCATAGGCTACGCCAAGTTCCATCACTGCATAGGCAAAGCCGCGGGTTTGATTGATAAAACCCGTCACTTCGCTATAGGGCAGGACATGCAGCGCGCCATTCAAATCGCGCAGCCGTAATGTGCGGATGGTCATGCTCTCGACTTGGCCGATATGGGTCCCACACGTCACGACATCGCCGACATGGATGGTGTCTTCAAGGATGATAAACAGGCCTGTAATCAAATCCTTGACCAGCGCCTGCGAGCCAAAACCAACCGCGACACCGACGATGCCGGCACCGGCCAACAATGGCGCGATATTGACGCCAAGTTCGGACAGGCCAATCAGCAAGACTGTCACGCTGAGGACAACGGCGGCACTATGACGGATGAGCGGCAGCAAGGTTTGCAAACGCGCAGCGCGATCAATTCCGCTCAGTGGCGAAGCCCCGGCCCGCGCACGACTTTGAGCACCATTCAAAATGCTGCAGAGAATTTCATAACACAGGATGGCGCTGACGATGGCCAAGCTGACCGAGATGCCCGCGCCGGTCAGGCGTTGCATCAGATCGGTCTTCATCCAGGCCGAGAAATCGACATTCCAACCCAGCAGAATGAGATAAACACCACCAAACGTCACCAACAGGCGCAGCAAAGCGCGCAAGATCGGCTGATGCAAGGGCAGTCGCTCTTGCCGCGCCTCAGCCAACGCCGCGCGCTGCGCCAAACGGTTGAGCCCATAGAGCAAAAGATTCATCGCCAAGAACACCAAAACCGTGCTCAGCGTCCCCTGCAGCAAAGCTCCAAAGCCGGTGCCACGCGGCGAGAGCACGGTCACAACATAGCCGACAAGCAGATAGGCGATAGTTAAACGATGCCAGTGGGCGCTAAGATTTTGCCGCGCCCAGGCCAGCAAATCGCCTGGCGCCGTTTCTGCTGAGCCCCGCAACCAGTGCGCGACTGGTAAACGGTTCTGGCGAACCAAGCTAATAATCCCCATCAGCAGAACCAATCCCAGCACGCGCACCAGCAATCGGCGCGGTTCTTCCGGTGCATCAAGCAAGCGGGCAGCATCCGTGACCCAAGTGCCCATGACCGCGAGAGTGCCGAGCACACTCAGCCAGCGTTGCAGCGCGAGGGCGCGAGCGTCAGGAATAGGCAGCAAGCGCTGTGTCGGGGTTTTGGCCGCCAGCACCACATGCCCCAGCACAACGATAAGACGGCTCAGCGCCAGAGCAAAGAGCAAGCCCTGCAACACCAGACGCGGCCGCAAAGGCATTTCCGGATTCGCCGCCAGCAGCGTGAGCCCGACTCCAAGCAAAGCCATGATGGGCACCAAGCCCAAACCAAGACGGAAAAGCGCCAAACGGCTGCGCGCCGCAAAAGTCGGCAATGCGGCCGGTCTTAGACTGCGGCGGAACGGCAGCAACACGCCATAGAAGGTGAGGGCGGCAAGCAGAGCCCAGCCGATAATTGGGGGACTACTCTCGACAAGGGCAGTCCAGCGTTCGGTCAGACGCGGCACCGTCATTTGCTGCGACCACCATTTATCGAGCTGCGGCAAATTAACCAGCCCATTCAGTTCCGAATGCCAACTTTTGGCAAAAGCCGCGCCGTTCTCGGTCAGCCAGTCAAGTAGATGGGTGCCGAAGCTCGGCTCTGGCGGAACCTCAGGCTCTTCCGTTTCAGTTTTGGCAGGCAATAACCCCTTTAGATCAATCACCGGCACGACAATACTTGGCGTCTCGATGATAGGCTCTTTGGGCGGAGTTTCGGTTTTTGTCGCTGCTGCTTGTGCGCCCAGCCCCAGGCCAAGCAAAAGCGTCAGAACCAGCCAGAATTGCGATTTCATCTTCATACCCAGGGGTTTGGCGGAGAATTATGACACGACTATGGTCGCGTGATAACGGGAAAGGCAGAATATGGCAATTTCTTGCTGCAGCGCGGCAAGAAATGATGAAGAGCCTCCACACCAATTAAGAACTTGTTCATGGCAATTAACGCGTTGTTCAGGTGGCAAAATTACACTGGGCGGATGTCAGGGGATAGCACGAAGGCGCGGATCATTGGTCCCGCCGTCTTAAAGTTGGTCGCCAGCGGCTTGATGCTTGGCGTTCCCGCCATGTTGCTCGCCAACATGTATATCGCCGATACACCGTATACGCTGTTCCAAAATCGGTCTTTCATCACGGGTGCGCTTCTCCTGCTCGCATTAGGTGGCACGGTCTTTCTCTGGTTTGAAATTACCGCCCGCGCTAGGGCTGAAAAAGTTATCGAAGGTCAGTCGGAAGTCTTACGGCGCCAGGCGCTGATCGCCGCCAATATGGACAATATGGTGATCATCACCGACAAAAACGGCCTTATCGACTGGTGCAATGCTGGCTTCACCCGCATCTCCGGCTACCAAAATACCGAAGCCAAAGGCCGCCCCATCGGCGAAGTTTTGCAAGGTCCGCGTCAGGCGACGCAGGCAGGCGTGCTGATGGAAACAGCGCGACAGGATGGGCAGGGCTTCCGCAGCGAGCTCTTGCTCTATACCCGCGACGGCCGCGAATATTGGGCTGACATCAATGTCCAGCCCCTGCTCGACAAAGACGGAAAGCTAGCCGGACATGTGGCTTTGATGCTCGACACGACCAAGCGCAAGCAGCAGGAACAAGAGTTGGAGCATGTCGCTTATTACGACGCTCTGACCGAACTCCCCAACCGCGCGCTGCTGCTCCGCAAACTCCGCCTCGCGTTGCAGGATGTGGAGACCAGGCCAGCGCTCATCTATTTGAAATTTCCCCGTATGTCGTCCCTGCGCGGTACGCTCGGCCATAATCTGACCGACGAGTTGACCATGGTTATGGCACACCATCTGCGAGAGCATATCGGCCCCGGCCAACTCTTGGCACGCCTGTCAGCCAGCGCCTTCGCCGTCCTCGTGCCGGTCAAGCGGCCGGCCGAGGCGCTTTCGACCGCCTATGCCCTGCAGGCCGCTTTGGCGAAGCCTTACCACGTCGCCGATCGCGAGTTGCATATGGTTACCTCCATCGGTGTCTCGGTCGCGGGCATGGCGGGCGAGGAGGCCGAAAGCCTGTTGCGCGATGCCGAGATCGCCAGCCAGGCGGTCTCTACCAAAAGCATGGACGAAGTCGTGCTCTTCGATGTCGCCATGCGCCAGCAGCTGGAAGCTCGCCACAAGCTGGAAACTGATTTGCGGCGGGCAATTTATTTTGACACCACGCAACTCGCCGTGGTCTTCCAACCCATCGTCACCATCCGCGACAAGAGCCTTATCGGTTTTGAAACACTGGCGCGCTGGAAGCATCCGGAAAAAGGCTGGATTCCACCAGACCAATTCATCGGCATCGCCGAAGAAACTGGCATGATTGTGCCGTTGTGGAATTTCGTCTTCGCGGAAGCCTGCCGCCATCTGGTGCGCTGGCAACGCCTGCGTCCACCGGAAGCGGAGCCGTTGTTCGTCAGCGTCAATCTCTCGGCAACGCAGTTTTACTATCCGGGTCTGATGCGCTCGGTGAGTGCGGTCATCGACGTCACCCGCGTCGATCCGAGCTGGATCAAGTTCGAAATCACCGAAAGCGGTTTGATGGAAAATGCCGCGGCAGCTTTACAACAGATGGAAAGCCTCAAATCGCTCGGCTGCTCGCTGGCGATTGACGATTTCGGCACCGGCTATTCTTCACTCAGCTATCTGCAGAAACTGCCGGTTGATGACATCAAGATCGACAAATCCTTCATCATGAATATGAACAAATCCAGCAGCAGCCGCGAGATTGTTCGCATCGTTACCGAATTGGGGCGTATTCTCCACAAGCGCGTCATCGCCGAGGGTATCGAAACGGAATATGACCTTCATGTCTTGCGTCAGCTTAATTGCGAGTGCGGGCAGGGCTACTATTTCTATAAGCCAATGATGCCGGAAGATGCCGAGCGTTTGGTGATTGAGCGCACCCGCGCCATGCTGGAGCATGAAAGTGTCATCGCTTAAGACGAAGCATAGGCAATGGAATCAATCTGTTACTATAAATCAGTGCTGGGCTTGTCCGGTTTCTCTTGCAAAGCGGAAAATCCTCACCATATGATGTCTGTGAGCGCTTAAGTGCTCGGCAAGGGCTGGATCAAGATCAGCTCGGTCTCACAACCAAGGGGGTATCACCGATGTCCACGCCAATTCGTGACACATCTTTTCTCAGCAGCGCCGGACAAAGCGTCAGCATTGATGCGGGGCTGCGCGCACATATGCTGCGCGTCTACAACTACATGACCGGCGGCGTGGCGCTGACCGGCGCGCTCGCCTGGGCTTCCGTCAATACGGGGCTGGCGCATGTCGTCTTTGCACCAGGCATAAGCCTACTGTTCATGGTGGCGCCGCTTGCCTTCATGCTCGTGCTGAGCTTTGGCATCAACCGGCTCTCGGCCGGAACGACGCAACTGCTCTTCTGGCTCTTCTGCGCCAGCATGGGTGTATCGATGGCCTCGATTTTCCTCGTTTATACTGAATCGAGCATCGCCCGCGCTTTCTTCGTCACGGCTTCGACTTTCGGTGCCATGAGCCTCTGGGGCTATACGACCAAGCGCGACCTGAGCGGCTTCGGCAGCTTCATGATGATGGGCGTTATAGGCATCGCGCTGGCTTCGCTGGTCAATCTTGGCCTAGCGCTGTTTGGCACCCCGTCCTCAATGCTGAACTGGGTCACCTCAGTGATTGGTGTCGTAGTCTTCACCGGCCTGACTGCCTGGGATACGCAACGGATCAAGCAGACCTATGCAGATGGTTATGGGCTGGAAGCCAACAGCAAGTTGGCGGTAATGAGTGCGTTGAGCCTTTATCTCAACTTCATCAACGCATTCACCTTCCTGCTCCGTCTGATTGGCGACCGCCGCTAAGCGGAAGTAAGAGACAGCATCTAAGCCGCCGGAGCAATCCGGCGGCTTTTTTCATGCAAGTATGGTGCCAAAAGCAAGAAAACCTTAACCTTCTGCCCCTAATGTTGGGGCATGACGCTGCAACAACGGCTCGATATCCGCCAGGCGCAAAGCCTGGTCATGACCCCGCAACTGCAACAGGCCATCAAACTGTTGCAGATGTCCGCGCTTGAGCTGCAGGATTTTATACATCAGGAGATTGAGAGCAACCCACTGCTTGAACGCTCCGAAAGCGAAGGCAGTGGGGGCGAAGGTGAGGGCACTCTGGCTGAAGCGGTCGCTCCGAATACGCCAGCGACCGAGGAAGGCACCCTCACCGCCACCAGCGCCATACCGGATACTGACCCCTTTGCCAAAGACGCACCGCTCGACACTGATTTCGACAATGTCTGGGCCAGCGACCAGCCCAGCAACCGCGGCGCAAGCAGTTTCAGCACCGATGATTTCGCCTTCGAACAGAGTTTACCGGCCACCATCAGCCTGCGGGAGCATTTGCTGGAACAGGTGCAGTGCGATTTACTCGAACCCGCCGAACGGCTAATTGGCGCGGCGCTTATTGATATGCTTGACGATAATGGCTGGCTGCCCGCCGAGCTTGAGCTAGTGCGTACCCAACTTGGTGCGTCGCCGGAGCTTTTTGCCCAAGTTATTGACCGGCTTCAGCAATTCGACCCGCCCGGCATCTTTGCCCGCAACCTCGCCGAGTGCCTTGCCGTGCAGCTCAAGGAGCGCAACCGGCTCGATCCGGCGATGGCGTGCCTGTTGCAACATCTCGATTTAGTTGCCGGCGGCGATATCAAGAAGTTGCAACAACTCTGCGGTGTCGATGCTGCCGACATGACCGATATGCTGGCCGAGCTGCGGCGGCTGAACCCACGTCCGGCGCAGGCCTTCACCGTCGATATCACCCAAACCCTCATCCCCGATGTATTATTGCGCCCGCTGGCGGGTGGGGGCTGGCAGGTCGAACTCAATCCAGAAAACCTGCCGCGCGTACTCGCCAATGAAAGCTATTACACACGGATTAGCGCCGCGACGAAGACCAAGATCGACAAAGACTATATCCAGGAGCGCTGGCAGCAGGCCAACTGGCTCATCAAGGCGCTGCATCAGCGCGCCACGACTATCCTGAAGGTCGCGACCGAAATCGTGCGCCAGCAGGACAAGTTTTTTGTCTATGGCGTCAGCCAGCTTCGCCCACTCACCCTTAAGCAGGTGGCCGAAGCCGAGGCGGTCAGCATGCATGAATCGACCATCAGCCGTGTCACCACCAATAAATATATCGCCACACCACGCGGCATTTTTGAGCTGAAATATTTCTTCACCAATGCGCTGGGCAATAGTGAAGGCGGCGAGAGCTTTGCCGCCACCGCCGTACGCCACCGCATCAAGACACTCATCGAGGCCGAGGCGCCTAACGCCATTCTTGCCGATGACCGTATCGCCTCCCTTCTGCAAAAAGAAGGTATCGATATCGCCCGCCGAACAGTCGCGAAATATCGTGAGGCTTTGCAGATACCATCCTCCGCCGCTCGCCGCCGCGCCCACGCCGCTTCCGGTAAAAAGAGCCCTGAATCAGCAGCTTAGTCTCCACAAAATAGTTGCTGAGCCCCACGCCCCCTATGCTATAATCCACCCTCTGCTCGCCTGCCGCCACTGCGGTGGTGCAAGCAGGCTCGAAGCCGCCGAACGCCATTTGGAGCGCCAAGCAAGAATATGGCGGCACCGGCAGATGGTTCCGGCACGTCACGGCCGCTCAATAAAGGGCAGCAAGCAAACGTTCACACAGGAGTTGGCAATGCAATTGACAGTCAAGGGCAAGCATCTTGATGTAGGCGACTCGTTGCGCCAGCACGTCGAACAAAATCTTACCGAGATTATTGGAAAATATTTCAGTACACCGATTGACGCGCATGTGACGTTCTCGCGCGAGGCGCATCTTTTCCACGCCGATATCATCGTCCATGCGGGACGCGGCATTACCCTACAAAGTGCCGCCGACGCCGCTGAGCCCTATGTCGCTTTTGACGAGGCCGCAGCCAAGGTCGGCAAACGGTTGCGCCGCCACAAGAACCGCCTGAAGGACCACCATCGCCAAGAGGCGCCGCTGACGGAAGCCGTCATGGCGCAATATAACGTGCTGCATGGCGAGCATGAGACGGAAGAGGTCGCCGCCAACGCAAACCCAGTCATTGTCGCCGAGATGACGACGCCGATTGAGATGCTGACAGTAAGTGAAGCAGTCATGCGGCTTGATTTGGGCGAATTGCCTGCCTTGTTGTTCCGCAATCGCTCGCATGGCCAGATAAATATGATTTACCGCCGCACCGACGGTCACATCGGCTGGGTCGATCCGGCGCAGAATATAGCCGTCAACCAGACTCCACGACAAAACAAGGCCGGTTAAGGGAAACAAAAGGCGATGATGATGGCAACCATTCTTGACCAAAACCATGTGGCCTACGGCCTGAGCTGCAGCAACAAGAAGCAGCTCTTTCAGCTGATGGCTGAGCAGATTGCCCCCGCCATCGGTGTGGCCAGCCATCTCATA
>JAGOHT010000181.1 GCA_017996055.1 Alphaproteobacteria bacterium | reverse complement strand
TGATTAGCGCCGTGATCTTGGTCCAGTCGATTTGTTCCCAAGCTGTGCAGGTGATACCGAGCGCCGCGGCCTTGTCGCGGCTGGCGGCGGTATCGTCCCAGGCCAGCACGGTCGTGCCCGAAGCTTGCAAGGCTTGCGCGGTTGTGAGGCCGGATTTGCCTAGCCCCAGCACGGCATAAGTTTTTCCGGCAGTGTTAGGCAGGGCAAGCATTAGCGTAGCTTCAGGGTCGAGAGGCCGACGAGCGCCAGAATGCAGGCGATAATCCAGAAGCGGATAACGACAGTTGGCTCGCTCCAGCCCAATTTTTCAAAATGATGATGCAGGGGTGCCATGCGGAAGACACGTTTGCCGGTCAGCTTGAAGGAAGCAACCTGGATAATGACCGATAGCGTCTCGACAACAAAGAGGCCGCCGATAATGGCGAGCACCAACTCATGCTTGGCAATAACGGCGACGGTGCCGAGCGCGCTGCCCAGCGCGAGCGAACCGGTATCGCCCATGAAGACCTGTGCGGGGGGGGTGTTGAACCAGAGGAACCCGAGGCAAGCGCCCGCCAATGCGGCGCAAAAGACCGCGAGCTCACCGGCGCGCGGGATATGGTGGATTTGCAAATATTCCGCGAATTTCAAATTGCCAACCAGGTAGGTGATGATGCCGAAGGAGAGCGCCACAATCATCACCGGCACGGTTGCTAACCCATCGAGGCCATCGGTCAGGTTGACGGCATTACTGGAGCCGACAATTACAATCGCGGCGAAGGGCAGAAAGAACCAGCCCATTTGCCAGAGGAAATCCTTGAACAAAGGCACGGCCAGCGATGTGGCCTTATCGGCAGGGGCGATGCTCATGATGCCGAGGATGGCAATAGTGGCGAAGAGGAACTGCCCGACCAGGCGAATTCTGCCGGAGACGCCCTTGGGATTGCGCCGCGTTAGTTTGAGGTAATCGTCGGCAAAGCCAATCATGCCGAAGCCGGTGGTGACGAGCAGGACAATCCAAGTATAGCCGTTGCTCAAATCCATCCAGAGCAAGGTGCTGATGATGACCGCGATGAGCATCATCAGCCCGCCCATGGTCGGCGTGCCCTTTTTCTTGAGGTGGGTTTCCGGCCCGTCCGTGCGGATGGGCTGGCCTTCGCCCTGTTGCGCGCGGAGCCAGCGGATGAGCCGCGGCCCGATGACGAAACAGATGGTGAGGGCGGTCATCAACGCGCCGCCGCTGCGGAAGGTGATGTAGCGGAACAGATTGAAAATCTGCATCAGCTCATGATGTTCAGCGAGCGGGGCGAGCAACAAATACAGCATAAACGTCATCCTCAAGCAGCGTTGCGCGCCGCATTTTGTATATGGTCAATCACGACGTCCATATGGACGCTCTTCGAGCCCTTCACCAGCACAACATCGCCGTCACGCAGCGCGGCCTGCACCTTAGGGGCAAGCGCAGCGCTATCAGCCGTGTAAGCGCCGCGCATGGCGGCGGGCACGGCGGCAAAAAGACCTTCGATAACGTGACCACAACAGAAAAGTGTGTCGATTTTGGCCTCTAAAAGTGGCGTGGCGAGGGCGGCGTGGAGCTGCGGCGCGGTTGCGCCCAGTTCGCGCATGTCACCCAGCACTGCGATACGACGTCCGCTGGGGCCGGGCTGGGTCGCGCCGAGCGCAGCGATAGCCGCACGGGTGGCGACCGGGCTGGCATTATAGCTTTCATCAATCAGTGTTATAGCACCGCCCTGGGGTAGGGCCAGGCGCCGCCGGGCACCGCGCCCGCCTGGGGCATGGTAATGGGCCAGCGCTGCGGCGCAGCGCGCTAAATCGCCACCGGCAGCTTGTGCGGTTAATAAGGTGCCGAGCGCATTCATGGCGTAGTGCATCCCGGCGGCACCGAGCCGGAAGGTCAGCGGTTTGCCGAAAAATTCGGCCTGAACTACTCCGCCATCAGCTTCAGCACGATAATCCCGCATCCGCGCTTCTGCGCCCGTTGTGCTGCCGAAGCTGAGAACATTGCGAATACCCTGGGTACGAGCATGACCGACGAGGCGCGCGAAATGCGGATTATCGCGGTTGAGCACCGCTGTGCCCGCCGCATCCATTCCGAGGAAAATCTCTGCCTTGGCGTCGGCGATTGCCGCGACATTGGGGAAAAACTCAAGGTGCACGGCCTCGACCGTGGTAATCAGCGCGACATGTGGCTTGACCTGGCGGGTCAGCTCAGTCATCTCGCCCGCATGGTTCATACCGAGTTCGAAGACCCCGAAATCGGCGTTCTCCGGCAGCAAAGCCAGCGAGAGCGGCACGCCCCAATGGTTGTTAAAGCTGCCCTGGCTGGCGGCGACACTGCCACAAGCACAGAGCATCAACCGTAGCTGTTCCTTGCTACCGGTTTTGCCGACTGAGCCGGTGACGGCGACGATTTTTGCTTTGGCGCGGGCGCGGGCTCGCTGACCCAAATCCTGCAGGGCGATAAAAGTATCCGGCACGAGGAGGAGTCTGGCATCGGGCATCACATGCGGCGGGGCGGCGCTGACCATAGCGGCGGCGGCGCCTGCCTGCAACGCGGCGGCAACGTGATCATGCCCGTCATGCAGCGGACCTTTGAGGGCGATGAACAGATCGCCGGGTTTGAGCGTACGGCTATCGATGGAGATGCCGGTGGCGCCCCAGTCGGTCGCGCCACTGCCACGGGTGCATAATGCTACATCATTGCCGCGCCAGAGAGGTTGGGTCATGCAGCAGCCTGTTCCAAAAAACCACGCGCAATTGCGCCATCATCAAAGGGCAAGACCGTATCGCCCACTATCTGTCCCGGTTCATGCCCTTTGCCGGCGATGACGAGAATATCACCCGCCCGCAACTGGCCAACCGCCAGGCGAATCGCCTGTTCCCGGTCAGCAATTTCGCGCATAGGCGGCTGTGGCGCGCAACCGGAAAGTATTTCCGTGCGGATGGTCGCGGCATCCTCAAAACGCGGATTGTCGTCGGTGACAATCGCCAGATCGGCAAGGCGTTGGGCAAGGCCACCCATGACCGGGCGTTTGCCGCGGTCACGATTGCCGCCGCAACCAAAGACGGTGATGAGCCGCCCACCAGCGCCGACATGCGGGCGCAGCGCTTTGAGCACGGTTTCCAGCGCATCAGGGGTGTGGGCGTAATCGATAAAGACCGGTGCGCCGCAAGGGTGGGTGCCGACATGCTGCAGCCGTCCGCGCACGCCGGTCAGTTTGGGCAAGGCCGCCAGCGCCTGTGTGCCATCTAGTCCCAGCCCAATGGTTAGCCCAAGAGCGCAGAGCGCATTCCACACCTGGAAACGCCCTACGATATTCAGCGGCACGGTAACGCGCTTGCCGAACAGGCTGAGCGTCACATCCTGGCCGTGGCCATGCGCGGCGATGTCATGCAAAGATATTTCCGTGCCCTGCAAACCATAGGTAATGACCTGGCAGCCGTGTTTGCGGGCGCGGGCGGCGAGATCGGCGGCCTCTGGGACATCGGCATTGATGACGGCCGTGCCGCCGGGTTGCAGCACTTCATCAAACAACCGAGCTTTGGCGGCATAGTAACTTTCCATGGTGCCGTGAAAGTCGAGGTGGTCACGCGTCAGATTGGTGAAGCCCGCCGCCTGGATTGTCAGGGCTTCCAGCCGTGCCTGGACGAGGCCATGGCTGGAGGCTTCAAGGCAAAGATGGGTGATGCCCTGTGTCGCCAGTTCGCCCAGAATGTGATGGAGCGTGACGGAATCCGGCGTCGTCAATGTGCCATAATCATCCAGGCCGGGCCCGATAACTCCAAGCGTGCCGATGGAGGCAGCTGTATGCCCCAGTGCGCTTGCGATTTCGCGCACGAACTGCGCGGTCGATGTCTTGCCGTTGGTGCCGGTGACTGCGGCAATGTGCGCGGGTGGTGCGGGAAAGCATGCGGCGGCGAGATGCGCCAAGAGAATGCGCGGGTCAGCGGCCCGCAGCGCGACGACCGAAGTGGGAATGACGGCCTCGTGGTCGCTCAAAATCGCGACAGCGCCTTTCTGCACCGCTTCCATGATGAAACTGCGCCCGTCGTGTTTGGTGCCGGGCAGGGCTGCGAACAGACTCCCTGGACCTACGGCGCGTGAGTCCGCGGTCAGCAAGTCTACCGCTGCCGATAGATCGCCACTGACGCTG
>JAGOHT010000180.1 GCA_017996055.1 Alphaproteobacteria bacterium | reverse complement strand
CAAATAGGGCGTATGGAGCAAGCGGCCTGCCGTAAAAACATAATCGCTGTGCAAGGTGGTGGCGGCTTCCAGCAAATGGCTTGCGATGTAACCACCGGTTGATAGGCGTGACCAGCCGTTCGGCAAGGTGGCGGCCACGGCAACGCGTGACGGGAAGGGCAGGGCATCAATTGGCACGGCTTTGACCGTCGGCTCCTGATAAACATAAACCAGCAGCTCATTGATGCGCCAGGCGGGGTCAGCGATGGTTTCGGACAGTCCTGCTTCCGCCACATAGCCGACATAGCGGTCGCTGCGGTTCTGAACCCAGGCGATACCGTTCGTGCGCTCATAAACATCAACGAACTCGCCTGCACGCAGTTCGCTACTCATCGCTGATTGCTGCTGTGGTGCAGCAAACATGGCGAGCCTGGCGCTGACCACGCGCGCCATTTGGCCATCGACATAATGGGCAGCCTGAACGCGACCTTGGAGTCGGATATCGGCAAGGTCAGGGCGAAAAATATGTTGGCGCGGGTCAAGGGGAAGCTGCATAGGTTCTGCTTATCATGATTCCCAGATGGTGGGAACGTAGGCTTATTGCCTTTGGCGCGGGGTTAAGGGTGTGGCGTCCCCGCCCGGCTTGTCGGGACGTGGTGGGAAGCCACCAAGGCTGACCAGCCGGTCATACATGACCAAGGCGCCGGCTACCCCGACATTGACGCAAAATTTCATTGGTATTTTGACCGTATAGGCACAGCGTGAAACCAGGGCCGGCGAAAGGCTGCCCAGCTCCGGACCCAGAACATAGGCGGCACACTGAGGGTGACGGAAGCGAGGCAATTCAATAGAATCCGGCATGAGCTCAACCCCTACTAAAACGCACTCCTTGGGAAGGGAAAACGCCGCCAGATTGGGATATTTATAAAAAGGGATATGCCCAGCCGCATGGGACGTATCGGTCGCCTGCAGCGTGCGCTCATCGAGCGCGGCCTCAATCGTAAAGAAAAAGCTGGCGCCAAAGGCATGGGCTGAGCGCACAAGGTTGCCTAGATTGCCAGATTTACTAATGCCTTCGACGCCTAAACCAAAATAGCCGCGCATTTATGCCTCATTGCCGCTTTACCTGCCTCATCCTTATGGTATTGTTCGCCATACATCAAGCGAGGGAAAAAATATGGCAGAAGCAGCGGTTAACCCAAACCTCACCGCAGATTTAAGTGATCCCGCCCAATATAAATTCTGGCAGGAAGATCATGTCCGTTTTGGCGATTTGGATGTCATTGGCCATGTTAATAATCTGGCTATGGGCAGCTATTTTGAAAATGCTCGTGTCGCGTTATTGCGCAAGGTGTTCCCGAACTGGCCCAATGGCGAGACGCTCTTTGTCTTGGTGCAAACCCGTTTTGATTATTTTTATGAACTGAATTATCCGGCGCAACTGCGGATCGGCACTAGACTGCTGAGCTTCGGCCGTTCGTCCATGCGCCTGGGGGCTGCCCTCTATCATGACACGGAGTTGGTTGCGCAGAGCACGACCGTATCCGTGTTGATTAATCAGGAGACACGCAAGCCGGTGGCTGTGCCGGACGATTTGCGGCAAGAAATCATTCGCTTGGCTGGCTAAACGTGCGCACGACTCTGCATGTCGAAGCGACCGGCCGCCACGGTGACGGCGTAGCGTTCTATGAAGGGCGCAAGCTCTATATCCCCCGCGCTCTGGCGGGAGACAAAGCAGCAATCGATTTCGACGCGCAGGGTAATATAACAAGTATATCTGTTCTGCAGAGCGGTTCTGGTCATGCCGCAGCCGAATGTGCCCATTTTCCTCAATGCGGCGGCTGCAAGATGCAGCATATGAGTCGCGAAGCCTATATGGCCTGGAAACAGCATGTTGTCGCGCGGACGCTAGAGGAAAACGGCCTCTCGCCGATGCTCAATCATCCAGCGCGTTTTAGCCCGCCGCAAAGCCGCCGTCGCGCGACTATCGCCGCCGTTTGCCAGGGCAAAAAAGTTCTGTTGGGGTTCAATCAGGCGCGTAGTGAACAGGTCATCGATGTGCGGGACTGCTTAGTATTGCGTCCAGAACTGTCCGGCCTGTTACCGCAACTGCGGGTGCTTTTAGCCGACTATATGGCGGATGCGCGCCATCTTGACATACGGCTCACGCTGCTCGACGGTGTCATCGATATGGTCATCATTGGTGGCCCGGTGCCTGAGATGCACGAGCGTGAAATGCTCGGCGTATTTGCCGAACGCAACAATATCGGACGCATTAGCTGGCGCAAATGGGATAAGAGTCCCGCTGAACCGATTACGCAGCGTTTACCCGTGCGCGCACATTTCGCCTATGGCAGCGTCAATGTGCCGCCAGGTGGCTTTCTCCAAGCAACAAAGGAAGGCGAGACCGCACTGAGTGAGGCTGTTGCGCTAGCGGTCGGGACCGCAGCCAATGTTGTTGATCTCTACTCTGGCATTGGCACCTTTGCGCTAGCTTTGAGTCCACGGCCATTGACAGCCTATGACGGCGAAGCAAAAGCGATTGAGGCTTTGCAAGAAGCGGTACGGGGACGGGCGAAGACGGTGGTTGATGTGCGCAACCTTGCCCAATCGCCGATGACGACCTCTGAGCTCAGCGGTTGCAAGGCGCTCATTTTTGACCCTCCGCGCGATGGTGCCAAGGAACAAGCGAAGCATATTGCTGCGAGCAAAGTGCCGGTTGTGGTTTCGGTGAGCTGTGATCTTAATAGCTTTTGTCGTGATGGCAAAATTTTACAAGCAGGCGGCTATAAGCTGATGGAGCTCACGCTGATTGACCAGTTCTTGTGGTCAAACCATGTCGAATTGGTTGGTGTTTTCCGCAAGGCTTAAACGGCTGCCCAATGTTCCAAATAGGCCATGACTTTCGCTGCAGCGTCGGTCGACGTGGGCAAGGCGCTGTCAGGAATGCCGGGGAATGCCGTGTGGTATAATTTGGTTGCGGCTATGCCAGGGTCAAAACAGGTAGCGCGCACAGGTGTGTTGTTGATTTCAACCGCATAGCTGGCGACCATGGCTTCGAGAGCTGCTTTACTGGCGCTATAGGCGCCCCAGAAGGCTTCCGGTTGATGCGCGGCGACGCAGGTCATGAACAAGGCGCGCCCGGCGTTGCTCTGGCGCAAGAGCATGTCGAAGCTGCGGATGAGGCGGTAATTCGCCGTGACGTTAAGCGCAAGCGTTTCGTGCCAGGTCTTGGGGACAAAATGTCCTAGCGGTGAAAGCCCGCCGAGTTGCGCGGCGTTACCGATTAGATAGTCGATATGCCCATAGCGCTGGAACAGTTCCGCGCCAAGCGCATCGACTTTGTCGATATCATTGATGAGATCGAGCGGTACCAGCGCTGCCGGTACGCCCCCCGCTTTGCGAATAGCGTCGTCCGTGGCTTCCAGTCCGCCGACGGTGCGGGCGATGAGTATGCACTGTGCGCCAGAGCTACCCATTTGCACTGCTAGCGCCGCGCCGATGCCGCGCGATGCGCCTGTGATGACGGCGATTTTTCCGGTCAAAAATTTGGCGGCAGGCATGATGTTATTCCGCGCCCTGGGCACGCAGAAACGAGAGCGTGCCCTGCGGTGTCGTGCTATTCATGTCTGTGAGTGCTATCGGGTAATCGCCGCTAAAGCAGGCATCACAATATTGCGGCGTTGCGGCATTTCGGCGCGCTTCGCCGACCGCTCGATAGAGGCCATCGAGCGAGATGAAGGCAAGACTATCCGCCCCGATGAGTTTCGCCATCTGGTCAACACTGTAATTATGCGCCAGCAGCTTCTCCTTCTCCGGCGTATCGATGCCATAAAAACAACTATGCTTGGTGGGTGGACTGCTGATCCGCATATGCACCTCTTTGGCGCCTGCAGCGCGGATCATTTCGACGATTTTGGTCGAGGTGGTACCGCGGACGATGGAGTCATCGACGAGGATGACACGCTTGCCCTCAATGAAGCTGCGATTGGCATTATGCTTAAGCTTGACGCCAAGATGCCGGATGCGATCGGTCGGTTGAATAAAGGTGCGCCCGACATAATGATTGCGAATGATGCCCAAATCAAAAGGCGCGCCGCTTTCCTCGGCATAGCCGATGGCTGAGGGCACACCGGAATCCGGCACCGGCACGACGATGTCGGCGGTGACCGGTGCTTCCCGTGCCAATTCCTTGCCGATTTGCTTGCGGATTTCGTATACCGAGCGACCTTCGAC
>JAGOHT010000179.1 GCA_017996055.1 Alphaproteobacteria bacterium | reverse complement strand
CACTGGCTTGACATAGTTGGCACCAAAAAGGCTGACGTGGACGCATTGATCACACGCATCAGCAAAAAACGCGGCGAGGCAGAGGCAAAGAAGCTGCTCGAAGAAATGCGGCGGCAGCACAAAGCGAGGGCTACAGCATGAAAGTAAATTTGCAGCCGGCAAAGCTCAGTAAATTTGGCAGACAAGGGGTTGTTGTGATTCGTTCGTCAGAGCCTTTTGTCGAAAACTCTAGGGGCATCCTGATACACAGGGTTCGTCATGCGCACATAGTCATTTCAGAAATGTTTGGCCCTCATTTGTCAGTGAGGGCGTGGTGCGGGAATTCGTTTAGCAGCAGCAAGCATCTTACATTTCTAGAATCGCCTACTGATGGAAAATTTGTTTGCGCTAGGTGCGAAGAGGTTGCTGTAAGCGCCGGCCAGCCATCATCAAGCGATATTGCTGGAAAGCACATTTGCGTTGGGGGGCTGCGCGCGTATAACGCCTGCCATATTCACGGGGAGGTGGTGGCATGAGCAGAACACGCAACCTGGCGCACGCTACCAACGATTACGGGCCACTTGAGCGCCTGATCCTGCAAACTCTGCGGCAAGTGGGGCGGTTGTCACGACAGTCGCTGTCAACACTCACAGGGCCGCCGATCAACGCCATCTGTGGCAGGGTCAAGCACTTGATCGACGAGGGGCAGATCGAGGTCTGCGGAGTGGAGCGCAACGGCGATAGCGGCAAGCTCAACGAACTGGTTCGTGTTGTACGCAAAAAAAGGGGTAATTGATGGATGTTGTCAGCAGAGGCGGGCGGCCAAAAGGCACAACAATCCGCCCGCACCATTTGGCAGAAATGAAAAAGATGGCAGAAGCCGGCGCAACATGGGCGGAGATGGCGAAGGTGTACCCATACCACGCGTCGACGATCATGCGGGCTATAACGCTTGATCTTGCCTACGTACCGATCCTAACAAGGCGGAAAAACGTCCGCTTTTCACTGGCGCAGGCCGAGGCAATTGAACAATACGGGGGCACTCGGTATCTGCGGGCGCTGGTTGATCGGGATATTACGGCGCGCAAAAATCGTGACTGATTTCGTCCTGCAAAACGATCACGACAGGCGGCGGCTGATGGATTTTATCGGCGGGCTCGATCTGGCAAAACCGATGAGGATCACAATGTCGCCGATCCGGTCGAAGCGATCCGACGCCCAAAACCGGCTGCTGTGGATGTGGAACAACGAAATTCAGCGGCACCTTGCCGAGCACTACGGACAGCACGCCAGCGCCGAGGAGTGGCATAACATACTGGTCAATAAGCTGTGTCCGACCGTGCTGCATACAGTAAAATTACCCGACGGCACGCAGTACAAGGCCGGAAGGTCGCGGACAAGCAAGTTCAACGCCGACCAGATGACAGAATACCTAAGCAAGCTGGATGCCTACTGCGCAGACTCGCTCGGGCTGCTGCTGACGCATCCGTCAGACCTGATAAATGCAATTTATGGTGAAAGGAGGCCGGCATGACATCGACGCTGACGGAATCGGCTCGCGGCGAAGAATGCACACTTATGATTGCTCCGTACTGCAACAACAACCCAGAAACCGTGGTGCTTTGCCATCTGCCAAGCCAAGGGAGCGGAATGGCACTGAAAAGCCCGGATCATTGGGCGGCTTATGGCTGCTCTGCTTGTCACGACATCCTCGATCAGCGGAACCCGCAGGCGATCCGCGCGATCGGACGCGAGGAAATCATGCGTTGCATGTTCCGAGGACTGTATCGCACACAGCAGCGGCTTATAGAGAAAGGATTAATGAGGGTGGCGAAGTGAGAAAGGCGTATCAGGCTCTAGGGCGGCTCAAGACGGGCGAAATGAACAAGACCGAGGCAGAGTACCGCGATCATCTCGAATGGGCACTAAGGGCCGGAGATGTTCTTTGGTATCGCTTCGAGGGCGTGAAACTTCGGCTTGCCGATAACACGTTTTACACTCCTGACTTCGCAGTTCTGAAAAGCGACATGGAGCTTGAGATGCACGAAGTTAAAGGCTTCTGGACTGATGACGGAAGGGTAAAGATCAAGGTCGCCGCCGATCAATACCCGTTTCGGTTTATTGCAGTGACAAAGCGGCCAAAGAGAGATGGTGGCGGCTGGAACAGAGAAATTTTTGCGTAATTTCATCGGAGGTGATTATGAGTCATAACCAGTGCCGCATTGACGGGTGCAGCAAGACCGCGAAGTTTAAGGGAGAGCTGCTATGCCAGATGCACTATTTTCGCAGAATGCGGACTGGCAAGTTTGATTTAACCCCAAAGACAGCTATCCAGCGAAGGCAGAACCCCAGGGGTTATGTGATGGTTCATTCTCCGGGCCACCCGCTGGCCGATAAGAACAGATACGTGTACGAACACAGGAAAATTGTTTTTGAGGTATACGGGGACAACCTTCCTCCGTGCGAGCTGTGCCGCAAGGCGATTTCATGGAAAACCTGCCACATTGACCATATTGACCGCGATGTAACGAATAACAATCCGGCAAACCTTAGACCTCTTTGCAGAGGGTGCAACACGTTTAGGGATTATCCGCCGCAGCACACATTGGCGCGCAGGTACGCCATAACGCTCAATGGAGACACTAAAACCGCTTACGAGTGGTCAAGGGATTGTCGGGTCATGGTTTCCAGCACAACTATCGTTAGGCGCATGAAAAACGGCATGAGCGTAGAGGATGCGCTTTTCTCGCCAAAGAAAACGCATAAGACTTACGCGGCCAAAACCCGCGAACTCATCAAAACCCGTGGATACTGAAAAGGACTGAGCATGACATCGCCTGCCATACTCGCCAGACTGAACCCCGCTAACGTCCGTTTTGATGTGTGGCGCGGCGGCATACCGGAGCTGGATCATTGCGACATAGCATCAGCGCTCGCCGGACTGCCACGGCTGCCAGAGATCGCCTTCAAGCTGGCGCTGGTCAAGTACGCAGGGCAGGAGCAGGAAGTCAGTAGGCTGTTCTATTGGGTGCGTGATGCGGCTGTAGATATGGCCGTGCGGCACCGCTGGCCGAAGCCGAGAAAGGGCCAGCTTGGCGGGATCAGCGTCTATGCCATTTGGGAAAACGTAGACCCGCACCACTGCCCGCAGTGTGATGGATCGTGCAAGCGTGCAGACAATCGAGGAAGGCTGTGGAACTGCCCGACCTGCAACGGCAATGGGCGGATCGCGATTGGCGACGATCACCGGGCCGAGGTTGCCGGTCTGTCAGCTTCCGAATGGGCCAACGGCTGGGGAAGTCGGGCTATGATGCTGTCCGACTATGTGGCGATGATGGATCGGCGGGCTGTGAGCCGGGTTAAATCGCGACTTTCGACCACTGACTAAAAAAACACTGTTTTTTAATTCAGCCTGTATTGACGTACAGGAGTCAGTGGAATATATTCCTATTGTCCGAAGCTGCCGCCGAAAGGTTGGCGGCTTTTTTATTACCCAAGATTTGCCACAGGCTAAAGCCATGCGTAGGACTATGAACATCGACCCCATTACACCGCATGCCGATAACCTGCTATCCGGCGTGGTAGCGGTCTGGGCCTTGATGATCGCATGGCTAGAGCCGTCGAAGTTCCTGATCCTGAGTACCATTGTTCTGACAGTTATCAAGATCGTCCATTCCGTAATTCTGTTGCGCCGCGATCTGATTAACGGCGGCAAATCGCAAGACTGACCCGGCGAATCAGCAGCATAAACAAGAATCAAGCCTTTACCGCTGTGAAGCGATAAGCCACGACTGGACGCCCCTGCGGGGGCAGTTGCTCAACAGGGTTAACATGCCAGCAATCATAACCATGCAAAGGCCGATTAACCGCGTGGCTACTGGTGGGGCGGCTTCCGGGGAGACATTCCCCCACGCTAATGCGCTGTTTGCAGATGGATTTGAATCGCAGGCTCTCGCAAATGTCAGTGGAAGAAACTGGACGCCAAATCGCAACACAACTGGCTTTACGTGGGGCGGTACAAATTTCACATCTCTGGGCACCGCAGCTGAGCGCGTGTATGGCGGCGCTGGAATTATCAACGACCCAATCAGTAACTGGTCTGGCGCAGACTGGACGCCATTTGACGGCACGACATCGCTGCTTTTCTACTACGCGGCAGGCGCCAACCAATCCGAGCAGCGGTTTTTTGTAGGCCAGCATCTGCCAGATTTCTGGATGCGCTACGCAGTGCGCGTGCC
>JAGOHT010000178.1 GCA_017996055.1 Alphaproteobacteria bacterium | reverse complement strand
CATTTACCTGGGGCGTACTTGATGCGCTGCTGGAGTCGGACAAGTTCGCCGTCACCGCAATCAGCGGCACCAGCGCCGGTTCGATGAACGCCGTCATCACCGCTTATGGGTTAGAGCATGGCGGCGCGCCGAAAGCGCGGTCAATGATGCAGACCTATTGGGAGCGTATCGCGCAATGCGGTATCTTCAGCCCGCTGCAGCCGACTTTGTTCGACCGCATGACCGGCAATAGCTATCTCGAATATTCGCCGGTCTTCATGGGACTTGATTTCATGACGCGCTTCCTCAGCCCGTATCAATTTAACCCGCTGGGGCTTAATCCGCTGCGCAATCTTCTGGAAGAGATGATTGATTTCGAAAAGCTCCGTCGCTGCCGCGAGATTGAGCTTTACCTCTCCGCTACCAATGTGCGCACTAGCGGGCTCAAGGTTTTCCCGACAGCGGAAATTACGGTCGATGCAGTTCTCGCATCGGCTTGCCTGCCCTTCATGTTCAAGGCGGTAGAGATCGACGGCGAGCATTACTGGGATGGCGGCTATATGGGCAACCCGACGCTCTACCCGCTTATCCACGCCACCGAGGCACAGGACATTATCATCGTCCAGATTAACCCCATCAACCGCCCAGATGTGCCGAAGACGGCGACCTCCATTCTTGACCGCATCAATGAAATCAGCTTCAACTCCTCGCTCATCCATGAGCTGCGCGGTCTGCTGCATATCAATAAACTCATCAAAGCGAACCACCTGACCAATGGCACCTTTGGGCTACGGCATTTGCATCTGCATATGATTGCCGACGAAGCTCTGATGGGAACATTGTCCTATGCCAGCAAGCTCAATACCGATTTTGATTTCCTGACCCAACTGCGCGATGCCGGACGTAAGGCGGCGCAAGCTTGGCTCGACCAGCATTACGCCATGGTTGGCCATGATTGTACGGTTGATCTTGCGCATATCGGCACGGCATGACGGATCTGCGTGTCATCGGCACCAGCGGGCGAGCGCTTTGGCAGGATAAAACATTACGCTGTGCTATCGGACGTGGCGGACTGGTGGCAGCGCAAACAAAAATCGAGGGCGATGGCAAAACACCCATCGGTCGCTGGCCGTTACAGCGGGTGTTTTATCGCGCTGATCGCGTCACCGTGCCGGTCACTACGTTGCCGGTGCAGCCCTTGCAGCCCAACGATGGCTGGTGCGATGCTCCTGGAGACGAGCGCTACAATCAATTTGTGCAGCACCCCTATCCCGCCAGCGCCGAGCATCTGTGGCGGGAAGACGCCGCCTATGATCTTATCGTTACACTCAGCTATAATGTTGCACCGGTGGTCAGCGGCAAAGGCAGTGCGATCTTTCTACACCTCGTCCAGCCCGATTTTAGCCCAACGGCTGGCTGTGTCGCCATTTTGCCGGATGATTTGCTGATGTTCTTGGCTGGTGTGACGTTGAGTAGCGCCGTTACGGTATCAACCGACTGAATTTCCTCATGCTGCGTCGCAATAGTTAACCTTAACATATTGTTAAATATAAAAATGCCATGATGATTGTCGTTGGCAAATTTCTGCGCCGACAGAATTGGATGAGACATCATGAAGCAAGACAAATTCCATAATCTACATCTGACGCGAGGCCAATGCGGCGCGCCGCAGAGCACTTACAACGCTATCGTCTGTCTGGCACAGCCAGAATATCGCCCAAGTTATATGCGTATTCTTGGCCAATTCTCGCCGGGTTTTATGCGCGCCGAAATCCCTTACACGGCTTTTGCCGCCGCCGCCGCCGATGCGAAGGTTCTTACTGTTGAGTTGCGTGCTTTCCGCTCACAAGCAGAGACTTTGCAGTAACCTGTCTGCAGGAAGTGGTTTAACGGCGGGAGAATCCCCCCTATAGTTGCGCATCTTCACGCCCGACAGGCCCTTTTTCCATGCCGCTTTTGCTTCTGGTTTTCTTTTGCCTGCTCGCGCCGACGGCGAACGCCGATGACGTGCCCAGCTTGTTTTCTATCGCCGGTAAACCGGCGGATGTTGCGCAACAAGTTTTAGACTTTGTCTTCCTTGGCAACTCAACTTTCTTTAGCGATGTCGCAGCGCAACGCCTGCATCACGCCATTCAGACACTCTTTGTCTATTATGGCGGCGCGATGCTCATCTTCGCAATGTTCGTGGTCTTTTACCATATCGCGGTCATGGTCGGCGAAAGCGCGCATTATGGTGTACCACTAGGGAAGCGCAACAAACAGCTCTGGACTCCTATTCGCCTCGTCATCGGGCTCGGCTTACTCATCCCACTTGGCGGTTTTAGCGGCGCGCAATTTTTGATTATTCAGATGACACGTGCGGGCTCGGCACTCGCCAGCAACGCCTGGAACGCTTTTGCCGACGAGGTTAAAGCCAAGAAGCTCACGCTGCATGGCTCGGCCATTGTTGACCCGACCGCTACGGTAGCGCACCTCGTGGCGACCGGCATCTGTGTCAAATCCTACGAAATCATCTATTCCGGCCTGCCGGTCGAAAAGATGCTGCCGTTCGTGATGAACAGCCCTTTCTTGGTGCAGAAAAACGAGCCGGGCAAAAGTGTCTCGCGACTGATTTTCCAAGCCAAACTGGGCATAGACAGCAAGCTGCTCCCCGTGACCTGCGGCGAGTTAAGCTGGCTGGAGCCAGACGCCTTCCGCGACAGCTCGATGATGAACAAGGTCGGCCAGCGTTTCGCTAAGGCGCATCTTGAGGCGATTAAATCCGTGCAGCTTGGCGCGCTTGATTTGGGTGGCAGCCTGGCGCTCGGATCGCTCGGTGTTACGGTTGCCGAAACACTCTACAGCTCACGTTTCGCGAAGCTGATAGAGGATTATCGTAAGACCTTTCTTCTGGAGCTGCAGGCGGACGGCATTACCGTCGGAAAGAATGGCAATATCGCGGCCTATAGCGAAGAAAGTACCCCCCCCATCGGCCCTTATGGCTGGCTGATGGCCGGTACTGCGCTGCAGAAATTTGCGCTCACCGATACGGTGCTGATTACGCCGGAACTCTCTGTTCCGGTCGTGAATTTTCACTACCCTCTATTCGCCGCGACGAACGACAAGGCAACTTTGCAACTGGCACGCGGCCTCAGCTTCGCTCACTTGCTTCTGCAGCCTTATGATCCTGATACGCCGGATGCGCTCTGGTTCAACCCGACCATCGATCATGGCAAAGGCCCGGTCAAACAAGCGTTGACGTTGACCGCAAATATTCTCGCTCGTCACGACAAAACCACCGATGGCCGCAACTTGCTGGCGACCGGACTGGAAGACAGCACAAATGAAAATATAGGTCTGTTCAAGCCAATGGCGATGGGTTTTAAAGCCCTCGATATCGCTGACCAATTCTGGGCGGTCGCTGAATGGTCACCGCGCGCGAACAGCCCCGTCTTTGGCCCCGCCATTATTTTCGGCAATCTCGCCCAATCGGTGAAAGCAGCCCTGCTCGCAGCCAATCCAAGGATTGATACCGCCTTGCTCGGTCCTCAAAGCTGGTCGGATATTGATCAGCCTTCCGATTTTGCGCGCTATCTCATCGCCGCCCTTGGACTGATAATTTTCGTACCGGCTATTCTTTTGGTCTTCCTACTGCCACTCATCCCGATGCTGCATTTTGCTTATGGTGGGCTCATTTGGCTGATGGCGGTCTTTCAGGGTATCGCCGCTGCTCCAATCTGGGCGCTGACTTTCCTCTCCGTGAAGGGCGATGAAATGATTCCGCCGGGTGCCCGCTTGGGTGTCGCGCTGATTTTGAATATCTTCCTGCGCCCCATCCTCATGGTGGTTGGATTCATTACCGCACTTCTCTTAATGCATGTCGGGTTTGGTGTTCTTGAGATTAGCCTGCAGCTTTTTTCCTATGACGGGTTGCAAGGCACGCGCACGCTTTATTCGCTCGGCACCTTTGCGCTGCTCATGGTCAATCTGCTGCTCAGCTTCGCGATTGCCAATGGCAGCATGAAATGTATTAGCCTGTTCCCGGAATTCACACTGCGCTGGCTTGGTTCCGCTGCTGCGGGCGCTGCTGGCAGCGAAGAAGGGCAGCCGGCGGCGCTTGGCCAGACCAGCCAAGCAAGTGGTGCAGTTGCCTCGACCGCTGCATCCAGCAGCGGTTCTGCCGGTGCCAGTGGCGCGGCACAAAGCAGCCAGCAAGTCTGGCAACGCAAATTGCTTAGCGTATTGGAGCAGATGGCAGGGCAAAACAGCACTGGCGGTA
>JAGOHT010000177.1 GCA_017996055.1 Alphaproteobacteria bacterium | reverse complement strand
TGCGCGATACGCTCCCAATAGGTCTGCATCATTGACCGCGCTTTCGGCGCGCCGCCATGCTCTAACCCATAAGCGGTGATGACGGCGTTCATCGAACCGGCGCTGGTGCCGCTGATTGCGGTGACGTCGAACTTGTCCGACTCCAGCAGCGCATCAAGTACGCCCCAGGTAAATGCGCCATGCGATCCGCCGCCTTGCAGTGCGAGCGCGACAGGTTTCCTGCCAGAGCCAGCCGCTTGGGTCATTGCGCGGTCCAGCCGCCATCAATGGAAAGCGTCGTGCCGGTCATTTGCGCGGCGGCATCCGAGCAGAGGAAGAGCACAAGGTCGCCAATATCCTGTGGCTGCACAAACTGCTGGCTCGGCTGCTTTTCACTGAGCAGCTTTATGGTGGCGGCGGCATTGTCGAGCTTGCTGTCCGCTGCGATGGCATCAATCTGCTTTTGCACCAACGGTGTCAGCACCCAGCCTGGACAAATCGCGTTGCAGGTCACACCCTGACCGGCGGTTTCCAGCGCCGTCACCTTCGTGAGGCCGACGATGCCGTGCTTGGCGGCGACATAAGCCGCCTTGTGTGCGCTCGCCACCAGCCCATGTGCCGAAGCGATATTAATAATCCGCCCCCAGCCATTATGGCGCATCATCGGAACAACTTTGGTGATACCGAAGAAAGCGGACGAAAGATTGGTCGCCAGCACCGCGTCCCACTTTTCAAGCGGGAATTGCTCGACCGGCGCGACGAACTGGATGCCCGCATTATTGACCAGAATATCGACACTGCCGAAGGCGTTGTAGGCGGCGTCCACCATCGCGGCGACCTGGTCGGCCTTGGTGACATCCGCGCCGTTATAGGCAACTTTAACGCCGGTCTTGGCCGCAAGATCGGCGCGTTCTTTTTCAATCACTGCCGCATCGCCAAAGCCGTTGAGCATGACATTGATGCCTGCCGCAGCGAGCGTCTGCGCGATGCCGAGGCCGATGCCGCTGGTGGAGCCGGTGACAATGGCAGCTTTGCCCTTCAAATTGGTCGCGCCCATGCTCTTCTCCTGTGGTTTATAATAATGGTTTAGCGAATAACGGTGACATGCCCCATTTTGCGACCCGCCTTGGCCTCGGCCTTACCGTAGAGGTGCAGATGAGCGTTCGGTTCAGCGAGCCAGCGTAGCCAGTCCATCGCCAGATTTCCGATGAGATTGTGCATAATAGCATGGCCACGCGGGGTTGTCGCGCCCAGCGGCAGGCCGCAGACGGCGCGCACCAGTTGCTCAAACTGGCTTGTGGCGCAGGCATCAATCGTCCAGTGCCCGGAATTATGCGGGCGCGGCGCTATCTCGTTGATGAGGATGGATTGACCAGCGGCGTTCGGCTGTGGCAGCACGAACATCTCGACCGCCAGCAGCCCGACGACGCCCAGCGCATCGGTGAGGCACGTGGCAGCGGTGACCGCTTCATTAGCGAGCGCTTCGGTCATCTCGGCGGGCGCGTGGGTCTCAGCGAGAATGCCGTTTTGATGTATGTTTCGCACGGGCGGGAAGGCGGAGGTGGTCTTGTCCGCACGCCGCGCGACGATGACCGAGACCTCATAAGAGAACGGCACCATCGCTTCGAGGATGCAGGGTGCGCCGCCAATCTCCGCCCAGATTGCATCGGGCTTGTCATCGGGTTTGATGCGGATTTGGCCTTTGCCGTCATAACCCATTCGCCGCGTTTTCAGCAGGCCAGGGGCAGGGATTTTTGCCAAAGCCGCCACCAGCTCTGCCGCGCTTGCTACCGGTGCGAAATCTGCCGTGCTGAGGCCGATGGAGCGCGCAAAGCTTTTTTCATTCACGCGGTCTTGCGCCACTTCAAGTACCGGCGCGCCAGGATAAACCGGCGTCGCTGCTTGTACGGCATTGACCGCGGCGATGGGCACATTCTCCCACTCCAACGTCACTACAGCGCATTGCCTGGCGAAAGCCTTGAGCGCGCCTAAATCATCGAACGCGCCGAGCGTGACGCGATTGGTCACCTGTGCGGCCGGTTCCTGCGCATCCTGGCAGAAAATATGCGTTTTGTAGCCCAGATTGGCGGCGGCAAGGGCGGTCATGCGCCCCAGCTGTCCGCCGCCGAGAATCCCGATAACTGAGCCGGGCGGGAGGACGGTGGGCAGCGTCATGAGGGCCGCTTCGCCACGGCAGCGGTCTGGTTGCGCCGCCAGGCGGCATAGGCCTTGGCCAGTTTGGCATCATGCTGCGCCAGCATGGCGACGGCGAGCAGACCGGCATTGATCGCGCCCGCCTTGCCGACCGCCAGCGTACCCACCGGAATGCCCGCGGGCATTTGCGCGATGGAGAGCAGGCTATCAAGCCCGCGTAGCGTGCGGGACTCGACCGGCACACCCAGCACCGGCACTGCGGTCAGCGCAGCGACCATGCCCGGCAGATGCGCCGCGCCGCCAGCCCCTGCGATGATGACCTTAACGCCCGCCTCCAGCGCGCCATCGGCAAATTCATAGAGCCGCTTGGGGGTGCGGTGCGCGGAGACAATCCGCACATCGGGCGTAATACCGAATTCCTGCAGCACCTTGGCGGTATGCTCCATTGTTGCCCAGTCCGACTGGCTACCCATCACGATGGCGACCTGGGGAGTGCCCTTGCCGCCGGATTTGGGTGCGGCGGAATTCTTTGGGTTTTTGGATGAATTTTGAAGCGGTCTTGCGGTTCTGGCCATGAAATGCTGCTGTCAGGTGAAAAACACGAAGCGGCAGGATAACTTTAATTTTTCGGTAATCCAAGCGCTCTTATGATGGCCGCCATGCGTGAGATTCCGCCCACCGCCGAAGCCGATTTACTCGCTGATGCCGCCCTAACGCCGGAGCAGCGCGCCTATTGGGCGCAGTTCCGCGCGGCGCACGCCAAGCTGCAGGCGAGGGTGGCGGATTTGCAGAGCCGTCTGGAGCTCGACGAGATGGATGCGCCGGGGATGATTTTGTCCCGGCCGGAATTCAACCGCGAGGTTGCCCGCCTGTTGGCGATTGAAGAGCGCTATGGCGGCACCTCTAGTATCGTGTATTTTCACTGCGATAATCTGGAGAGCCTCGCGACCGCGCATGGCCGCAACGTCGCCAACGCCGCCGTGCGTGTGCTTTGCGATACGCTTCTCAAGAATGTCCGCGTCTGCGATATCATCGGTCGGCTGGAGAGCTGCGAGTTCGGCGTGCTCCTCGTCCGTTGCGGCAATGCCGATGCCTGGCGCAAGGGTGACCTGTTGGCCACCAAGATGCAGGAAGCGGTCACGACCGTGCATAACCATCCCTTCGCGCTCAGCGTCGCCTATGGCGCTTACAGTTTCGCCGCGCGCGATGATGTCGCCACCGGCCTCAAAGCCGCCGCCCAGGCGGTGACCAAGAAGGTGGTTTAGGTATATCCTAAAGCAATGACAGACCGCCTGCCTCTTTTACTTCCATAACTAGCTATTACAGGTCATGATGTAGCCACATGAGATCACCTGTAAGGATCGATCATGGGCGCGCCGCGGAATGCATATCGACTTTTAAAGGCCGTGTTGTTGGTAATTACATTAGGTTGTATTGCCGGTATGTTGCTAGCGGGGCTGGCCACACACAAGCGAAGAGAAGAGATAAAGGAACATAGAATAGAAGAAGCCGTGTCAGTGCTTTCATATAATGGTCTCTTTAATACCACATACATACTTCTTAACCATAGGGCGCCAAAGTTTGCGGAATTTTGCGGAATTGATAAAACGACCATAATTCAAACGTGGGATGATCTTGAATACTACGATTCATGGGCGCTAAGCATCATTGAAGCTCGTACTGGGAAAGAATTTAGTACCAAAGCAGCAGGCGAATATCGTGCCGCTCTCGAAGCATCCCAAAATCAAATCTTGCGTGAATGGCACGCCAAAACGCAGTCAGAACGTGACCAACTGTGTTTGAATTTAAATGGCTATGTGCTCATAGAGAAGGCGAGAGCAAACGGGCCGTTCACGCGACCGATTCGGATGCGCTACGAATGGTTAGACCGTCTTGTCTCTGGAAATGTCCGAGAGTAATTCTTGGGCAGATTTGATTGTCACGGCTCCATTTAAGGCGGGGGTTGCCTAAACATGGATTGATGTCGCCATCGGCCTCAAAGCTGCCTCAACTATCTGACGCCCATCAGTTCATTCAGCGCCAAGAGGCTGACGCCGCCGGACTCGTGACGGTCACGCCGTCAGCCACTTGAAGCACACCGAACCGTTAAGTCTAGATT
>JAGOHT010000176.1 GCA_017996055.1 Alphaproteobacteria bacterium | reverse complement strand
TGCATCTGTCAGCACAAAGTTACTTTTCTTCCGTAGTGAAATAACGCGGCTGCGTCGCCTGCTTGGCATCGATGATGCTGCGACGCACGGCGCGCGTGCGGGTAAAAACCTCGAACAAGGTCGCACCATCACCCTTGCGGATAGCTTTTTGCAGCTCAGTCAAATCCTCACTGAAACGTTGCATGATATCGAGCACAGCTTCACGATTATGCAAGAAGACGTCGCGCCACATGACTGGGTCGCTCGCCGCGATACGCGTGAAGTCACGGAAACCACCGGCGGAATATTTGATGACTTCCTGCTGCAAGTCACTCGCCAAATTGGTTGCTGTATCGACGATGGTGTAGGCGATGAGATGCGGCAAATGCGAAGTGACGGCCAGCACCTGATCATGATGCGCCGGTTCCATCGCCTCGACCTGCGAACCCAGAGCTTGCCACAGCGCCGCCAGCCTCAAAACCATCGCTGGGTCGGAATCCGGTAGCGGGGTGTAGAGATAATAGCGCCCAGAAAACAGCTCCGGAAAACCCGCATCCGGCCCGGAATGTTCCGTGCCCGCAATCGGGTGGCCAGGAATGAAATGGACGCCTGAGGGCAGATGCGGCGCGACTGCATCCACCACCGCCTGTTTGACCGAGCCGACATCCGTCACCAGCACGCCCGGCTTGAGTGCCGCGCCGATTTGTGCCGCCACCGCGCCTGCCGCCCCGATAGGCGTGCAGATGATGACGAGATCAGCGCCCGCTACCGCATGCGCGGAATTGGCATGATAGCTGTCACCCAGCTTGAGTTCTTCCGCGCGCGACAGATGCGCGGCGTTATTGTCGGCGATGGCAATATGGTGCACCAGCTTGTACTGGCGCAGCGCCCGCGCCAGCGAGGAGCCGATAAGCCCGATGCCAATGATAGCGGCTGTCTGAAAATGCTGTGTCATGCCCTGTTGTAGAGCAGATGATAGGCAAAGGAAAAGCCTGAATCAGGCAAGAATGCTTAAATACACTATGAAAAAACATCAGCCTTCGGCGAAAAGTGGGCTTAGCGAGCACTGGCGCGTAGCGCACATTTTGGTGATGAGCACCGGAAGCACAGCTAAGTCCATTTTGCAGACCAGCCTCGTGCTTTATCATTGTGTCTCTCAGCATTCCTGCGCACGGAAGAGCTTCAGTGCATCGACGAGCGCCCGCATCTCCTCTGCCTTGCCGATGCTGATACGGACATGGTCAGCCAGCTTATAGCCGCCCATCGCGCGCAGCTGGATGCAGCGTTCCGCCAGGAAGGCCAGCAAAGCCTTGGCGCGTTCGGCATCGGCCATCCCGACCAGAACGAAGTTGGTGACGCTGGGATGCGGGTCGAACCCGCCGAGTTGCTTCAGCTCGGCAATCAGCCAGTCACGCCATTCAGCATTATGCGCGCGGGTGCGCTCCTGGAAGGCGGAATCGCCAAGGCTGGCAATCGCAGCGGCGGCGGCAGGCGCAGCGATATTGAAGGGATTCCGCAAACGGTTCAGCGTATCCGCAACTTCCGGCGAGCCGTAGCTCCAACCAATCCGCATTCCGCCGAGGGCATGAATTTTGGAAAAAGTGCGGGCGACGACGACATTCGGTTCACTGGCGGCCAGCGCCATCCCATCATCATAGTCGTCTTGCGTCATGAATTCGGCATAGGCACAGTCAAGCACCAGCAACACATTACGCGGCAGACCAGCATGAAGCTGATAGAGTACATCACGGTTGATGTAAGTGCCGGTCGGGTTGTTTGGATTGGCAACAAAGACGATGCGTGTATGCGGTGTTACCGCAGCGAGCAGCGCCGGCACATCGAGCGTGTAATTTTTTTCCGGAATTACCACCGGCGTCGCCCCCACGAGTTTGGTGACGATGCCATACATCGAGAAGCCATACTGGCTATAGATAATTTCGTCGCCGGCATGGGCATAGCCACGCGCCAGCAGATTCAGCAAATCATCCGACCCCGCGCCGCAAACGATACGCGCAACCTCAAGCCCGTTACTGGCGGCAATCGCCTGGCGCAAGGCGGCATAATTCAAGTCAGGATAGCGGTGCAGATTGACGGCGGCATTTTGGTAAGCCGCGAGCGCCAGCGGGCTGGGACCAAACGCGCCTTCGTTGAATGACAGGCGAATAAGATTGCCCGGTGCCACCGCCGCTTCGGCGACATGGTAGGCCGGTAGGCCAAGTAGATGATTAAGCGGGCGCGGTTGGTTCATGATGAAATTTATAAAGTAACGGCAAGGTGTTCATCAACGGTAAAGAGCGGTTAAAGGGCATATTCCAATTAAAAACCAAGAGGCACAGCATAACCGCCCGCAATCCTGCACTTTGCCCCCAGCTTCACCATCGTTTTTTGCAGATTTGTATAACGCTTTTGTGCGGGGTCAAGCAGTCCATCAAGCGTCACTAGCCAGCAGCTGCGCACACTATCATGATGCAATGCAACCGGTCGTAGATCCTGTAACGCTTCCCGCACCGCACCGCTCTGCCGCTTGGTGACGCCCCAAACCAGCAACAGCCCATGGTCATTACTGGTCGGTTCCGGCGCAAGGCGCGCGACCGCCCAAGCCCCTTTCTGGTTCCCACGACCATTGCTACGCGTGGCGTCGGCAAGATCAAAAGGGAATTGCGCGAAAACCTGCAAATCCGGAGCTTTGGCCAGCGCCGCCCACCAGGGCTTGGCGCTTTTCGCCTCCGGCAGCGGCAGTGACGCGACTTCGGTGGCTTTGGTTTTCAGCTTGGTCAGCGCCTGCGCCGCCGTCGCGCAGGGCACGAGCGGTGTGCTGAATCCGTAATAATCACGAGTGATATCCCACAAATCCTGCTGCCCATTCCCCGCAGTCACGGCAACGCTGAGACGGCCTTCCTGCATCGTGAAAGCGCCGATCATCTCGCGCCATAGACGCATGATGAGACCGGGCGGAATGCGCCCCGCCGGACGCTTCAACAGCACCCGCAACATGGTGGCTTCACGCCCGGGACGGATGAAAATCGGTTGCTTGCCCTTCACCGCCCGCACGGTGTGCACGATATCGGCGCGATGGCGCAGGAGGCTATGGAGCTGGTCGTCAATCGCATCAATTTGCGCACGCAGTTCTGGCAGGGTCGGCAGCAGTTTTTTCATATGTCACCATTTTGGCGGGTCGTCTGCGCGGGGCGGTCTGCCACAGGCAACGCCACCCCCGTTAGAGGCAGCATTTTGCGCACGGCAGCAGCAGGACGCAACGGGGCATAGAGCTGTTTGCTGGCCTCCGCCAGCAGCACCCCGCCCAGCGTGGGGAACAGCCGAGCCCCCCAGCGCTCGGCAAAATCGCTGCCGCGCAGCGCCAGCGCACTCTGCCAGGGCGGCAGATAAAGCGCCCGCATCACTCGTTCCGGTAAATAGTTATTGGCGCGCAGCATATCCTTGAATTGCGAGGGCGAGAATGGCTGGCCGTGGCCGAAGGGGGTCACATCGCGCATTGCCCAGATCCCGCGCCGGTTGGGCACGATGGCCAGCATACGCCCGCCACTTTTCATCACCCGCCAGATCTCGCGCAAGAGCCCGGCGCTGTCCTCGCTCGCCTCCACCGCGTGCAGTAGCAGCACACGGTCGATGCTGTTGTCCGGCAAGGGCAGCGCCAGCGGATTGACCAGCGCCGTACGGTTGGGCCCCTCTTTGGGCCAAAAGGCGACGCCCTGCGCCGCGGGCATCAGCGCCATAATATCGACCTGTTGCTCCAGCAAAGGGCGCAGCAGCGGTGTGGCATAGCCCAACGCCAGCACCTGCTGACCACGCAAATCCGGCCATAGCTCAAGCAAGCGCTGCCGCAGCAGGCGGCGCACGATTTGCCCCAAAGGGGAGAGATAAAAACTCCGTAACTCGACGATATCGGTAAACACCCTGTTAATTTATCCCAATTACCTTAAGAAGCCATGGCTTTTCTCATCGATGTGCTACCGGCTTTTGCCGATAATTACATTTACCTCATCGGTGATACCGAGCTGGGGCTGGCGATGGTCGTTGACCCAGGCGATGCAGACGTAGTCAAGCGGGCGCTAAAAAAGCGCGATTGGCATCTGACGCTCATACTTAATACCCACCACCATAACGACCATATTGGCGGCAACACCGTGCTGAAACAGGCCTATGGCGCTGCGGTTATCGGCCCTTATGCCGAGCGCGCCAAAATCGGCAACCTCGACCGCGCCGTGCAGGAGGGCGACACCGTCACCTTCTCCGACCTGCGCGGCCAGGTCATCGCCGTGCCCG
>JAGOHT010000175.1 GCA_017996055.1 Alphaproteobacteria bacterium | reverse complement strand
CGACGGCGGATGTCATCAGCCGTCAGATACGCTCGTTTGATGATGCTTATCGTTTGGGCGGCGAGGAATTCCTCATCTGCCTGAAGGAGACGACGCTGACCGATGCCGAGCGGGTGATTGAACGTCTACGCGAAGCTTTGGCGGGCTGGCCGATTCCGCTGGTGGGACGTGCCCCGCTGCGCATCACCGCATCCTTCGGCCTCACGCCGGTGCGCGCCAACGTGACACTCGACCAACAGATCCATACCGCCGATCAGGCGCTCTATGAAGCCAAACGCAATGGCCGCAATCGTGTAGTGGTCGGTTAAACTTTGCGATAAAGCGCGACGAAAATAGAGGTAATTGTCATACTGTTTCAGTTGCTGAGACCCAGCTCAGAAAAATTTCAATCATCTCATGAAGATTATTTGGCCCACCAAAGGCCTCGAAATGCTTCGCGTTCCTGCTCGCCGTTATCCAATCATGCTCCGACCGCTCAAATTTGACTTCTTGAAAGGGCTTGTCTTGCAGGGCAGTCCTCACAAGATCAATTTTTACTGACCATCCGGGGTTATCCAGCGTGTCAATATGGTCGCCATACTCTTCCTGCCACTCATCCACACATTGTTTTGCATACCAATCACCAAGTTCTGAAAGAACGTACATCCGTTGCCTCGAAACATATATATTTTCTGAGCAGTCTACCAGTCCACCGCAGTGCTAGATAACAGTTTACAATGCTGGGGTTAAGAGTTTGATGCAAGCTCAGCTGTTTCCGTTTCATCATGTAATACACGGTCGAATGCTAGTGAAAATTTTCGAACTGCTTCGTATGAAGTATGAATTTCTATATTTAAGTAGAAGTTGCGTGTTTCCCTTCCATGTACCAGCCGTCCATCTTGAAGAAGTTTAACATTGCATCCTACGAGTCCAGCTGATCCAATCGGATAGAACGATAGTCCCAGATGCACTTCATTTGCGTCAGTTCCAAGAATTCCCCAATGCCTACGCTCAAGCTTTAGCTGTGCATCAGAAGAAAAAGGAAACACTTCACGCAACGATTAAGAGAAATTGATCAGTTCTTGTAAATTAAACCAAGCCGAACTATGTCCGCTAAACCCAAGACACTGCACATCTGCAAAAAGCTCGACTATTTCATCAGCGTCGAGACGCGCATAACATAGGACCAATGCAGGCTGTTCGCTCATGAGCGAATTATATCGCCCATTAAAATTTTAAGGTAACTCTGCAATTACTACTAGCCGCCTGACATCCCCGGCGACAGCTATACAATTTAGTGCATAAATATATTCAACCAAAAGGTTGACAAATAAACGGCGCGCTATTATATTCAACTACATGGTTGAATTACAAAACGCCCGCTTGGATACGATTTTTCATGCCCTCGGCGATGCCACCCGCCGCCAGATGCTGCATGAGCTTACGCTTGGCGAACGCACGGTGAGCCAGCTGGCGGAGCCATTCTCAATGTCGCTTGCCGCCGCTTCCAAACATATCAAGGCGCTGGAGGGGGCTGGCCTCGTCCGTCGCGCGATACAGGGTCGGCAACATATTTGTCGGCTTGATGCTAGCCCTCTGGCCGAAGCGAACGCCTGGCTCCGCTTCTACGCGCAATTCTGGACGACGCGTCTCGATGATCTTGAGCGCCTCCTACGCGCCAATCCGCCCAATCCGCCCAATCCGCCCAATCCGCCCAAGCCACCACGCAAGCAGAAGCTGAAAGGAAAAGCCTAATGTCAGACCATCGCCAGCTAGAGCAACATTATGGTGTGCTCACCGAGCAAACGACAATGCTGCTGCGCCGCCAGCTCCCCGGCCCCATCGAACGCGTATGGGCCTATTTGACAGAAAGCGAGCTGCGCCAGCAGTGGCTGGCCTCGGGCGACATGACCCTGCAAACCGGTGCTGCCTTCGAACTGGTCTGGCAGAATGATGCGCTATCGGCATCGCCGAGTGAACGGCCAGCCGGCTTCCCAGAGGAATCGCGCGCCACCTGTCAAATCACTGCGATTGAGTCATTGCGCAAGTTAAGTTTCATATGGCCCGGCGTGGGGGATGTCACCTTCCAACTCGAACCCGCTGGTGCCGATGTCATTCTGACGGTCACGCATCGTCGTTTGGCCGATAAGGCGATGACGCTGCTCGTTGGGGCTGGCTGGCACATGCATCTCGACATCCTGTCGGCGCGCCTCAAAGGCACCGCAGCACCATCATTCTGGAGCGGGTGGCAACGCCTCCACCATGAATATGCGCAGCGCCTCGCCGCCTGAAGATTAGACAGAAGAAACGACATATGGGCCGCTACCTGTGCAGGCTAAGTCAACCAAGACGGTCGGGCTTATACTAACCCGCTTATTGGCCTGACATCAGCACTATCGGGGAACACCTTGCTGGCCAGCAGCGCGCTGTCCAACCCGAATTGTCCGGCGAGCATCCCCTTCATCACCGCGCGCAAATCGGTGGTTGGGCGTAAATCGCGATTTTGATAAAGCTGATTGCTGGCCAGCCCCGGCCAGTCGGCAATCACCTTGCCACCCTTCACCGCCCCGCCCAGCACAAAGGCTGCACCGCCAGTGCCGTGGTCGGTGCCGCCGGTGCCATTCGCCGCCACGGTGCGGCCAAATTCGGTCGCGCACAAAATCGCGGTATTTGCCCAGACCGCGCCCAGCGCTTGCTGCAGCGCCGCGAGCCCATTATCCAGCTGCGTCAGGTTGCCCGCCAGCCGCCCTTTGAAGGCGCCTTGCCCGGCATGCGTATCCCAACCGCCGATTTCCAGCACCGCGAGGCGTGGCCCATCCGGCGCAGCGAGGAATGCGCCCGCCGCCTTGGCCAGCGCGAGAAAATTCTTGCCACGCTTCGGTTTACCATCCCCACCATCCATCGCCGAATCCGCCAACGCATCCGCCGCCAGCGCCTCATGCAGCGCCGGTGCCAGCACCTTGTCACCCTGATACAAATCACCGAGCCGCGTGAGCAGATCGCTCTCCGCCTCCGGCAAATAGCTAGGCGACCAGGAACTGACCTCGCCGCCGCCGCGCAAGGCGAGCGGAATATTCTGCCCGACCGCCATGCCCTTTACTGTGCTCATCGCCGCCAGCGCCCGCCCCAGCCAGCCATTCTGCGCTGCGTGCGCCTGCGCCATACCATTTTCCAACACATCCTGCGCGTCAAAATGCGAGCGCTCGCGATAGGGTGAAGCCACCGCGTGAATAATCGTTGCCTGCTGCTTATGATAGAGCGCATGCAGCGTCGGCAGCGCCGGATGTAGCGCGAACAGATTATTGAGCGGCAAACATTGGCCACCATCACCCGCCATCGCTATCGCACCGCGCGCCGCAAGATAGTTGGGGTCGCCGAGCGGCGGCACCGCCGTCAGCCCATCCATCGCGCCGCGCAGAATGACAAAGACAAAGCGCTTCTCGGTTGGCGCGGCGGCATAAGCGCCGCCACCGCAGCTGAACCACGCCGCCCCCGCCGCCAGCACACCGAGCATTTCACGTCTGTTCATCGCGACCATTTTTACCTCCGCATCATTTCCGGACTGGCGAGAAGTATTGCCAGCGCCTGCGGCTTGCTGGCCGCGCGGGTCATCGCGGCTGCCGTCGCGCTATTGAACAGCCCACCGAGAATTTTCTGACCGAAGCCGACTAAATCGGTCGTGTCATTATCGGGCAGACGATGCGACAACGTCTCAACCCAGTTGATGCGCTTCATCAGCGCGTCCGGTCCCGCCCAGTCGCTGGCCGTATCGCCCCATCCTGCCGGACTATCGGCGCTATAGGGCGTCTGGCCGAGATAGTCATAAGCGGTCTTGATCCATTTGCTCTCCGGCTTGGTCAGGTTCAGCCCGCGCCAGACCGCCAGCAGATAATCCTCGGTATTGCGGATTTTGGTGAGCGGTTGCCATGCAGAGGGCTCCTGCACCACGGCGCGGGTGAGCGCACCGAGATCACCACCGCTCTGCAGATAGGTTTGCGCGAGGCGTGCCACCACATCATTGGGCGGATCGTCGGCAATGAAATGCCGCGCGATTTTCGTGGCGAGATGCCGCGCGGTCGCCGGATGCAGCGCCAGATCATGCAACACCGCATTGCCCTGCGCCTTGTCATTCAGGCTATAGCTTTTGCCGAGCACAGTCTGCGCCCCCGGCTCATGACCGCGCAGGTTGAAGATGAAATCGCCTGCCTGGTCGCGGTTCAGCTGAGGCGGCATCACCGTCCAGCCGGTGATGACCCGCGCGAAGCTGGTGACATCAGCCTGCGTATAACCGCCATCGACACCGAGCGTGTGCAGTTCTAAAATCTCGCG